>QNBL01000013.1 GCA_003641695.1 Spirochaetota bacterium | reverse complement strand
TTTAACTGTCGGGGCTCAGGGATTTGCAAGGGTAGATTTTTTTATTGAGGAATCCACCGGACGGATACTGCTGAATGAGATAAATACAATCCCCGGATTCACGTCAATCAGTATGTTTGGAAAGATGTGTGAAGCGGGGGGACTGCAGTACAAGGAAGTCCTGGATAGAGTAATTCTCCTGGGAAAAGAAATCCACCGGGTAAAAAGTAAACTTAAAAGAATCCCCGACGAGATAGCTTCAAAAATCCAGTAATTTACCAGTGATCGTACCCTACAATCCTTGAAAGGGATTTTCTGGTATTGAGCATTGGAGTTTCTGCCGGATGCCCTAGTAAAAGGAGCATGACGATCCTCATTGAATAGGGAATGCTCAGTATCTCTTTTATTTCTTCCTCATCAAAAGTTGTTACCATACAGGCACCAAGACCTTCGGCTTTGCTCTGGAGCAGCATGAAAGTTGATGCAATACTTATATCTACAGGATACGAAAGCTGACCGTTGGGCATTGTGTACTCAATATTTGTAGTGCATGCGGCTATTATAACAGGAGCCTGTCCGACATGTTCCTGTCCGTAGGAAGCTTCCTTGATTTTTTCCCTCACATTTTCATTCCGGCATACAATAAATCTCCAGGGCTGTCTGTTTTTTGCGGAAGGAGCCCTTCTGCCGGCTTCAAGTATTCTTTCCAGACTTTTATCATCAACCTTTTCGTGAGTGAAATTTTTAATACTCACCCATTGTTGAATTTCCTTTAAAACGTGCATTAAATACTCCAGGATCTATTTTTACCTTGACGTTACTTTAACATATCACGTATTGTTTCTTTAATGAAGAAATTCTTTTTCCCGGTTATATTCCTGATACTCATAAAAACAAATCTCTTTCCGGTAACGCCTACTCATGATATATTGTACCACATCACACAGGATATGAACAGTTTTTCCACACTTTTCCCACTGAAAGAAGGCTCGGAAAATGAAAAGAAAGTTGTACGTATGATTCTGGAGCAACTCGATTCAGGAGGAATTGAATACACAGTACATGGATTAAGTGAATCAGAAGAGTATCCTTCAGAATCGGTGATTATCGATGCCCGCTTCAACGGTGAGTCCGGTGATGAGATTTTCCTGGTCTTTCCTTTAGGCAGCAGCGCATTCAACCTGGCAGAGGCTCTTTTTTTATCCGGGCAGCTGAATACGGCACCATTGGCCAATACGGTACACATCCTGTTTATGGGAGCTGAATACGGAAAGGCAGCAGATTATCCCCTGGGAACAAATGAGTATCTAAAGATTTATTATCCTCAAGGAAATCCCGCTTTTTTTTATTTTGATATTTCAGGGGTACCGGCAAAGATTGAACTCTTAACCGCAGGAACCGGTACTATTTCGCCCTTATGGATGGTTAAAAAGAGCCTGGATACCCTTAATAACTCCCGCTTTCTGTATTCCTACAGGCAAAGACTTAACATTATTTATAAACTTGGTCTCAACGACAAACCCTCCCTCATTGATCCGTACTTCAAAGAATCGTACCCGGCGGTACTTTTCAGAGCTGAAGGAACCACGAGGGCAGACAAACAAACCGTTGAAAACTATTACAATTTTATTCGCACAATTGCAGCTGACAGGAACTGGAAGATTCAATCTGATCTCAACTGGGACAAACACTATCTCATTGTATTTGCCGGGAAAAAGATACTGTACATCTCTGAACTTAACTATATTCTTTTTCTTATAACCCTTTTAAGCCTCATTCTTCTTTACCCTTTCATGTCGACTGGAAGGTTTAGAAAGTATTTGAGAAGCATAATTCAGTATATATGGACCTTGCCAATACTCTTTGTCATGGTGTTTCTCTTTCTTTTTATATCCACTTTTGCTGTAAAATCCCTTCTTCTAATCAGAAACTTTGAATCCCTGTGGGAATATACCCCGATACTTGTCATTATATTCAAATTGGTAGTAGCAAGTTTTCTTTTTCTCATTTCTCTCCGTCTTTTCCGATTCTTTAAATTTTCTCAGCGCGGCAGTTTTTACAGTGCATCTTCCATCCTGTTTATACTGATTGACGTCCTTGCCGTTCTATCCATAGATATATCTTTTGCGTTTTACCTTGTTCCTGTATTGTTTTCAATCTTCATGTTCACCATCGTGAGAAACAGGTGGGCCAAACTGTTTTTTCTTCTCCTGTCCGCATCTATTCTGGTTTTTGCCGCATCAAAGATGTTCTATTCGGAATCGAACCGAATCGTCAGTCTCTTTATCCTTTCTCCTGTATACGGGAATCTTCTCATTACAGCCAATCTCCTACCCATTCTGCTTATGATATACAGAATCCGTTTCCTGTTTCACAGTAAAAACGGTATTCTAACAAAAAGGATGATCCTCACTCTGGATCTTTCCCTTGGACTCATTTCTGTTTTCATGTATGTTTACCTGGTTCTGTTCTCCCCTTTTTCACCCGAAAACCCTCAACCACTCGAAATATTGGAGTCGGTGGATATCGACAACGGCAGCAGTAACTTTACGTTAAGCAGTCCCGCACCATTAGGTACTTTTTCTTTTACAACCGGAAATGAGACAGTACCTTACAACACCAAAAAGAGAAGTATTATTATTGAATCATCTGGACCGGGATCTGGATTAAAATCTGCCCCTGTCATTGCATTAAGAAAAACCAGGTTCCTCAACCGCCTGGAATACACTCTTTCCTATTCATACACCGCACCGCCTGAATCTCTTGATATATCCCTGCTTTCGGACAAAGAAATCATCATTTATGACTCGAACTATCCATACTCGGCAAGCGGAGACTTTAGCCGTATTGATTTCAAAACAGGGTCTGTCCCCCATTCTGATTTTACTCTTGTTTTTACCCTTCCAAAAGATTCCAACGGGGAAATACGTATAACGGGGAAGTATAATACCTCCTCTGGGAAATCACCTGTTACCGGACATCCTTTCGCTGTACACAGATCCCTGATATTCAAAAAAAAGTTACTTATATCAAACTCAGATTGACAGCGTGGTCTCCTTCAATTAGGATACAGGTATGAATAACTATAAAAACTTTGGTTTCATTTCCATTTTTTTGCTTGCCCTTCTTTCGGTTCAGGCTTATTCCGGGGTGGTAGATACAAAACTTGGCAAGAGTTTTAGCGCCATATTCCCGGAATTATCAAAAGGGTACATTGATTTAAATGCAAACGGTCAACTGGACAGACTTGATGATATGGATGAGAAAATTCCTGATTCCGGCGTCAAGGACGGAATTATTCAGGTTCAGGAAATACTGGAGTTTATCGAAGCCAACTACCGTTTCATCCCAATGGACAAACTGCAGGGAGTTTACAATGCTCTGCTAAACACCTCAGGGGATATTCCCAAATTGATATCTCTTAATTATTCCCAGCGGATTGAAACTGTTATCACAAACAAAGAAAAACTTGGAACTGATACGCTGTATCTTACCCCTTCTGCCTTGAAAAAAGCTCAGGAAGAGATGCGGGGCTACATAGCAACCATGCTCAATGCATATAAAAAAGAAGAGAGAAAATATGAAGCTGACTTTTCAGCCGCCAGTGACCAGCTCTTTAGAATGATCGAGGCGGGGTATCCCCTTCCGGAACTGAGTAAGGATGATTACAGCCTTCTGGTAAGCCTGACAATATACACTATAGAAGAAAACAAGGACTCTACCCCTAAAAGAGTCCTTGCAGCGATACGGACCCTCGGCAAACTTAAAGCCCGTCAAGCAATCCCCTACTTAAAAAAACTTCTGGAATCCCCCCAGTACGGCTATGAAAGCTCGGTAGCTCTGGGTAATATCGGTAATTCTGATGCACGGGAAGTTCTTATCGGGAAAATACAAGAGGGAGTTTCAGGGAAACTGAAAAAAGGGATAATACAGGCCCTTGGGAATACCGGCGGTGAAGACAGTATAGAGATCCTCCTCTCACTGCTGAAAACGGGCGTTGATGAAAAGATTGATCCCGAAACAGAAAAAGCAGCTGTACAGGCACTTTCCGCTGTAACAGAGAAGGATACCCGGAACAGAAAGGTTTATTCAGTTCTTGATTCCTACCTGGATAACACTGATAAGGAGCTGCGGATTCTTGCAATTAAAGGGATTGCCAATTATAAAACAAGCGCTGCTGTCTCTTTGCTCCTTCCGCTGCTAAAAAAGGAAAAATCCGAGGATGTACTCATGGAACTCGTTAAAAGCCTCAGTGCCACCAACAGCACAAAGGCACTTCCAGCAATAACCGGTATGCTGAACGATCCCAACTCGTCTTCTGATCTGAAAAAAGAAATAATCCATGCAGTGGGGGAAAACAGCAACGGATCTAAATCGGTAATGAATATAGTTGATTATCTGGGAGATAAAAATCCTGAATTAAGAACAACTACAGCACAGACTATTCTAAAACTGTACAAACAGAACCCTGCCGCCGTAGCCGGCACAATAAACAGGAAACTGGCAACCAGGAAGGATGAATTATTCCAGAAAGAAGCATCGGCCATTCTGGCAGCCCTGGCTGATCCGTCCACGACAGTGACCCTCACAAACCTGCTTTCTTCCTCATTCCCTTCGGTAAAGAAGAACGCCACCTGGGCACTGTACCGGATAAAACCTGTAAACAACCTGAAAGTGGTAACCGAACTTCAAAAACTGGTAACTGGAGAAACAGAGTCTATTGAGGTCAGAATAAATTCGGTACGGGCCCTCGGAGCCATGGGATTTGATCCCCCGCGGACAGATGTGTGGAAAACTCTGCTTACTGCTTTCAAACTGCAGGATGAAAAATACATAATGCTTAAACTCTACGCTGTAAAGGCTATTGGCGAGCTTGGAACCGTTAATGAGCAGGTCATTAACGGTCTTATTTCCCTCATTTCCCGTGAGAAAAATGCTGCAGTAAAACAAGCTGCAGTGGAGGCCCTGAAAAACATGAACGGCCTGACCCCGGCGGTCGAAAGAATTCTTACCGGAACCTTTAAGCGGAGTACCGATGATAACCTGCGGTTGAGTATCCTGGAGGTTCTTGGGGATATGAGGTCAGAAGAAACTTCGGTACTTGCCCCGGCTCTCCTGAATAAAGATCAGAGCAAGGATAGTAAATACAGGGTAATCTACGTTCTCTCTCACATGGGGGATGAGAAATCTCTCGCCCTCCTGCTTGAATTGACAACTGATCCCGAAGTTTCTGTTTTTCTTACCGGAGTACTTGAAGATGCTGACCGGAACGTCATGAGAAATCTGCTGGCCGGACGATTAAAAACCGAAACAGACCCTCAGCGGCTTAAAGCATTGGAAGAGCTTAGCAGCAGTTTTGAAGCATCCTTCTAAAGAAAAAGTAATATTTCACGTAGACATGGATGCGTTCTATGCGTCCGTCGAACAGTACGATCATCCTGAGTACAGGGGGCGTCCGCTTATAGTCGGCGGAGCCTCGGGGAAAAGAGGGGTTGTCTCTGCATGCTCATACGAAGCACGTAAGTACGGGATACACTCTGCCATGCCGGTATCCTGGGCAAAGCGTTTGTGTCCCCAGGCAATATTTGTCCCGGTAAACATGAGAAGGTATCAGGAAGTGAGTCGGGCCATTATGAAAATCTTTGATGATTTTACTCCAGAAAAAATTCAGATTTCGGTAGATGAGGCGTTTCTTGACATGAGTGGTACAGAACGGCTCTTTGGCCCTCCGGCAAGAGCAGCTTTACTTCTGAAAGAAAGAGTTAAAACTGCAACCGGGCTGACTCTATCGGTAGGCATCGCTCATAATCATCTTCTCGCCAAACTGGCTTCCGATTTTGACAAACCCGATGGACTGGTATTCGTAAAAAAGGGCGAAGAATTGGCATTCCTTGACAAGATTGACCTCAAAGATATCTGGGGACTTGGGAAAAAGACCCTGGAGACGCTTCATTCCTTTAATATTACCACGGTACAACAACTCAGAGAAACAGACATTTCAATTCTGCAAAAGATAGTAGGGAAAGCAGCAGGAGATTTTTTATACAAGGCATCCAGAGGGATAGACCCCGGTATCTATACGGAAAGGGTTAAAAATAGATCAATCAGCAGCGAAGTAACCTTCGAGGAGGATACCAGAGATATTGAAGGTCTGCATAAAACCCTGCTCCATTTGGCGGACCAGATTATGTTCAGGCTGCTTGAACAGGGATATGTCGGGAAAACAGTGTTTATCAAACTGAGATACTCCGACTTTTCCACCTTCACTGCCAGACAAACCCTTAAACACCCGCTGCGGTCCGAAGAAGAAATCCACAAAATAGCACTGGATCTGCTTAAAAAGAAATGGGACAATCACAGCTTGATCAGACTTGTCGGGCTTGGTGTTTCTTCACTGGAAAAAAAGGGTTCACACCAGCAGATAGAACTGTTCTGTGATGCGGCTGATCAGCATTCAAAGGTTGAAAATGCTGTTCAAATCATCCGTTCCAAAGGAAGAAATATAAACAAAGCCAGCCTGATACCGCATCGCAAGAACGGAGTTTAATCTCCCTGCCCTACTTCCAGTCGTCAAGAAGTTCCCGGACCTCCTTTAAGTCGTCCAGGTCTCCAGGTTTGGCATCTGGAAGAAAACTCAATTTTTTCTCCAGCCATTGCAGGATTTGCACAGCTTCTTCCCTGTCTGAAAGTTGTGCCAGGGGCACTGAGGAATATGGTTCTTTTCTTGAATAGTCTATAATTCCTTCATAAAACCAGTTCTTTTCCAGAAGTTTACTCTTTGAATTATACTGCGCTTTTTTCTTTTTCTGCTCTTTAAGCCGCTTGCTGCTTTTCCAGTTTCTCCCCCATAAGTCCTTTGCAAGTGCCAAATAATAGGAATAATGGTACGGCCTTGCTTTCTTTTCCTGGTTGTCTATGGATTTACGGGCAAGAGATACAGCATAGTCTTTATTTCCAAAGGAAATAATCCCCGGAACGGCATAGTATAGCCGTCCGAGTACGTAGTATGAATCTCCATGTGACGGATTACTGCTTATTGCTTTCTCCAAATCATCCCGCATCGACGGTGCTTTAAAGAGTGAATCGAGAATTCCTTTGGTTTCCCCCCACCTTCCGGTGTTGGCAGAACGCCAATAATATGCATTATAGTTGTCAGGATTAAGGCTGAGCGATTTATCAGCAAAAGAAACTCCACGGTCAAATTCTGCTAATAACCTGTCTTTTGATGCGCCGTCCCTCTCCAACTGGTCAGTAAGCTCCAGGTTGGTCCTGGCCAGCCGCCAGTATATCTCCGCTTTTTCATTATCGCTGTCTGCTTTTGCCAACTGGTCGTTCAGCAGCTGATATTCCTTTGTATAATTTCCGTCTTCATGCAGCTGATCGGTATTCTTAAAAAAATCATTTCCGGCATACACCTGAATACCTGTAAAAAAAATAAATACCAGTAAAAGTCCAACAATCTTTTTCATACTTCCTCCTCAAATCAGTGCTATACTATCACATTTTTTTTACCTTTCCCAGTTATAAATTTCTATCAGGCCATCCAAAAAATCGGTAAATGCAATCGTTTTACTGTCTGGAGAGATATCCAGTCCGGTAGGCTGATTCTGTCCCCAGACCCAATCTTCAATCCTTCCCCTGCCTGTATTGTATAAAAATATTTTCCCGAAATCCGGTCCCTTCTCCAGATATCCGTTACGGCTGTTTTTACCCCGGGAGGAAACAAAAAGGTACTTCTCGTCCGGGGACAGAGCAATAGTATTCAGATTACTGCCGGCATACACTTTTCGTATAACCTTGTCGGTTTTTAAATTGATGGTAAAAATTGTCCCGTAGTACATATCTGATACAAAAAGAAGCCCTTTTTTCGGAGATATAACAAGATGCCGCGGTGCTCCGTCCCCAAGATCTATCGTTTTAACAATGGTCTCAGTCTTTGTATCTATCTTGACAACCTTCCCTTTGCTGTATATTCCGGCATAAAGATACCTGCCGTCCGGAGAAAGAGCGAGTCCGCGGGGGATCCCCGGTACTTCTATCCGCCTGAGAACTGAATGTCTGTCAGGATCAACAACTGAAATGGTCCGGGATTCCCAGTTTGAAATATAAACCCTCTTCTCCGAAGGATCAGCAGCTATAACTTTTGACCATTTCCCTCCTGCAGGAAAACTCATCTTGTAGGCAAGGGTCTTGGAATCCAGTACATGGATCATCCCGGTAGTCATCTGGCTAATCCATAACTCCCCCAAACGGTTGATAAACAGCGATTCCACAAACCCCTTTTTTTCGCTGTATTCCTTCGGTATTACCCCTTTTCTGATCTCTTTGTGAGCTTTAAAATCAAAAATGTAGATCCCCCTCCCATGCAACAATGCTGCGACGAGATAGCTGCCATCCGGTGAAAATCGTATACTCTTGGGCTGACTGCTGCTTCCGGTACCAATAGTGCTTCTGAAAATGAGGGATGTATCCAGCTTTTCCAGTTTAATTTCACGGGTCTCTTCTGAAATCTGCTGAAAATCCAGGTATTTATCCCGGTATCCCTGAGCTCTTAAAAAACCATAGTGAACGGAAGCAGGTATGTCATAGAAGGTAACACCGTTCTCTTCCCTGAACGGTTTCTGCACAGAATCATCAAGAATCAGCACCGCATCCTTTGGGAAGGATTTTATTTTGTATATTCTGCCTGAACCGTCCAAAGGAAAGAGAAAGGAAGCAAAAACTGAAATGAGAAAAAAAAGGATAACGCGGAATTTCATAGGGTAACAATTTTTTCAGGAGAGTGCTCTTCCAGAAATATGGTATCGTACCTTCCGGAATGTTCGAAATCATCCTCGGGGAAATGGGTCTTACCAAAGAAATAAAGCACATCTTTCATATCGTTGCTGCTGTTGGACAGCGAGTATCTGTAATAACAATCATGGGTTTCAAGTATCTTTTTGTGCCTGGGCTCATAGATGAGCTCAGGATCGGTGATCTTTCTCAGTCTTGATCTCAGTCCCCCATACCAAACCCAGTCAATGAACATGAGATTGAGTTTCTTCCTTTCGTCCATATAATAGAGTTCGTATACTCCGCCTACCGAGGGAACTGCTGAGGCAATATCATACTTTTCAGCCTTCCGGAATTTCGACCAGTAAACCGAATAGTATACCTCTCTTTTGTCTTCCTGTTTCACTATTAAAGGATCCATCACTATTCAGCAAGTCTAAACTGCAAGAGAAAAAATCTCAAGCTCCTTGAACTACTTTAAATTCTTTTTAATTCAAGATACTATGCCCTCATGGCAATAAATATAGTACTGGTAGAACCTGAAATTCCCCAAAACACCGGTAACATAGCCCGTACATGCGCGGCTATTGGAGGGGTATTGCATCTTGTCGAACCATTGGGATTCTCGGTTGAGGACAAGTACTTAAAAAGGGCAGGTCTTGATTACTGGGATCTGGTGGATGTCAGGTATTACAGGAGTTTCGAAGCCTTCCTTGAAAAGAACAGCAGCTGTCAATTAGTCTTTGTAACAACTAAAGCTGACCGGATCTATACGGAAATGGAGTATCTGGAAGACTGCTTTATTGTTTTCGGTAAAGAAACAAAGGGTCTGCCTGAGGAACTGCTTGTGAAAAACCATGAGAAATGTGTCCGGATTCCCATGGTACAGGAAGCACGATCCTTAAATCTTTCAAACGCTGCAGCAATTGTTGCCTATGAGGCGGCAAGACAGCTGGATTTCAGAGGATTGAAAAAGCAGGGGAACCTGCACAGACTTAAATGGGAGAGATGAAATGAAGAGTATCGGTATAATAGGTATGGGGAACATGGGATTTGCTATAGCAAGGGGAATAAAAGACACGTATGCAAATCTTCAGCTCAATGTTATCGACAAGGATAAAACCCTTGCAGAAGAGCGGGCAAATGAAATTGGTGCGTCTGAAATCAGCTCATTTGAACAGCTTGTCAAGAATTCTGAAATTGTAATTATAGCGGTCAAACCCCAGCATCTGGATGAACTATTCAAGGAGATCAGCAGTTTTACCAAAGATAAAAAGATTATTACCATTGCCGCCGGCAAAAAAATCTCCTATTTTGAAGACAACCTTTATACCGGCAACGTGGTACGGTTTATGCCGAACATTGCTGCCAAAGAATCTTTATCCCTTACTGGTATTGCCTTCGGCGAAAACGTATCTGAAGCGTTTAAAAAGGAAGCTGTGGAAACAGCAGAATCCTTTGGTACGTGTGTAATACTGCCGGAAACGCTCATGCCGGCTATTACAGGACTTTCAGGCAGCGGAATAGCCTATGTATTCGCTTTTATCCATGCTCTTGCCCTGGGCGGAACGAGCAGCGGGATCACTTACGATACATCCCTGGATATTACTGTTCAGACCATTGAAGGAGCTCTGGCATTGGTAAAGGAAAGCGGAACAAATCCGGTAACCAGTTTAACCAGAGTAATATCGGCAGGAGGTACAACAATTGCCGGTATAAAAGCACTGGAAAGCCGTTCTTTTACAGCTGCTGTCATGGAAGCAGTAGAAAAGGCTGCTCAAAAAGCCAAAGAATTCGAGAATTAAACAAGGAGTAAGATACTATGCTGGATTTGAAATTCGTTAAAGAAAACAGGGATGCAGTAGCTGAAAATATCCGCAACAGAAACATGGACGTTGATCTGGACAAAGTTATTGAACTTTACAACAGGAGAAGTTTGCTGATCCGTGAGACTGAAGAACTGAGAAAAAAGAGAAATGAAAATGCAAAAAAAATGAAGGGGAAGCTTTCCTCCGAAGAGCGTCAAACGCTTATAGAGGAGGGGAAGTCCCTTAAGTCCGCTATAGCGGAAGCTGAAGCACAGCTGGAGGGAGTTGAGAAGGATCTCTTTGCAGAGGCGGGGAAAATCCCCAATATGGCTCATCCCGATGCTCCTGCAGGAAAGGAAGAAAAAGACAATCTGGAAATAAAGCGGTTTCTTGAACCTACCGTTTTCAGCTTTCAGCCCAAAGATCACGTCCAGCTGGGACAGGAACTTGACCTTATTGATTTTGAAACCGCCACGCGGGTAACAGGTCCTAAATTTTATTATTTGAAGAATGAGGCTGTCTACCTGGAACTCGCCCTTATCAGGTATGCTCTTGATACGTTAAGGAGCAGAGGGTTTACCCCCATTACAACTCCGGATATTGCAAAAGAGGAAATCCTGGAGGGGATCGGTTTTAATCCCCGGGGGGAAGAAAGCAATATATATAACCTTGAAGGGACAGGTACCTGTCTGATAGGAACTGCTGAGATAACTCTGGGAGGCTACCATGCAGGGCAGATCATCTCCAGACAGGACCTTCCGCTGAAAATGGCAGGTTTGTCCCACTGCTTCCGAAGAGAGGCCGGGGCTGCAGGACAGTACTCCAAGGGACTGTACAGAGTACACCAGTTTACAAAGATAGAGATGTTCGTTTACTGTCTACCGGAGGAATCAGAAAAAGTGCACAATGAACTATTGGCAATTGAAGAGGAACTGTTCAGCAGCCTGGAGATCCCCTACAGAGTAGTAGATACCTGTACCGGTGATCTTGGTGCACCGGCTTACAGAAAGTACGACCTTGAAGCATGGATGCCCGGAAGAGATGAAAACGGTGCCTGGGGCGAGATTACCAGTACTTCAAACTGTACCGATTACCAATCCAGACGTCTTGGGATACGGATAAAGGAAGCGGGTAAATCCACCTATCTGCACATGGTAAACGGAACAGCCATTGCCGTATCCAGAGCAATAATTGCAATAATGGAAAACTTCCAGCAGGAAGACGGAAGCATTACAATTCCTGAAAAACTTGTACCTTATACCGGTTTTGACATGATACGCAGAAAAAAATAAAAAAATGAATGAAGCAATACTGGAAATAAAGGATCTCTCCTTCACGTTCCCCGGATATCCGGGACTGGATTTCCCTGAACTCTTCAGGGATCTTAATTTAAAAGTAGAAAAAGGAGAGATCCGGGTCATTCTGGGTAAACCTGAAAGCGGTAAAACCACCTTGTCCAGGATAATTACAGCTCTTATCCCCCGTTACAGCGGGGGAAGTCTCTCAGGACAGGTTAAGCTTGACGGTGTGGAGATTAACGGGAACCAGCCGTATAACCTTATACAGAAAGCTGGAACAGTTTTCCAAAATCCCGACGAGCAGATCATTACAACGAGGTGTGATGCGGAAATTGCTTTCCCCATGGAATCCATGGGATGGGGAAAAAAGCAGATAGCAGAAAGGATTGATTTCGGTTTGGAAAGCACCGGTATCAGTCATTTGAGATACAGGGACCCTGCAACCCTTTCAGGCGGAGAAAAAAGGAAACTCCTCCTTGCATCTCTTTTTGCCGTAAATCCGCCGTTGTGGATCCTGGATGAAACCTTTGAAGAGCTTGACCCTGCATCCCTTAGAGCTATCCTTAAGACAATACTTTCGCAGGAACGGACCATTATTATATTTATGACGAAACCTCCTGCTGTTCTGGAAGAGCACAATGTGAAGTTTTCGATACTCTATAAGGGAACCCTTTTTCATAAAGAAGATTCCCCTGAAAACTTTAAAAAGCTGATGATAGAGGAAGGTTTGCTGCTCGATCCGGAAAGATATCACTCTATACAGCCGTATAAAAAAAGAGAACCTCTACTGAAAATAGAAAATCTCTCATACTCCTACAATACAGCAGGAGCATTCACCCTTGAGATTGAACACTTCAAACTGAATAAAGGAGAGATAATTTCGATAGTGGGCAGGAACGGCAGCGGCAAGTCTACCCTGGGTAAAATTTTGTGCGGTCTGCTGAAACCTGATTCAGGACAAATTTTTGCATACAGGGAATCCGGGCTCTCTCCTTTAGATACAAAGAATCTGAATGCACTCACCGGCTTTATCTTTCAGAATCCTGATTACCAGATATTTCTTCCAACGGTTAAAGAGGAACTTTCCTATGGGTTAAACCCGGACGAGGCTGCCGTTGACAAGATAATAGAGCTGTTCAGTCTGCCCGGCAAAGAAGTCCCCCCTGCTCTTATGAGTTACGGAGCGAGGAAACGGCTTCAGGGAGCAGTTTATTACCTCTTTGAGAAAGACCTCTATATTGTTGATGAGGCTGATTCAGGACTTTCCGTTGAAGATTTTGCATCCATGATTACCCGCTTTCATCAGAAAGGGAGCACTGTACTCTTTATTACCCATAACATGGAACTCAGCAGGGTTTTCTCGGAAAGAGTCTATATAATGGAAAACGGCAGTGTAGTACAAACTGCCGATGAGGATTCTTTTAATCTGGTAAACGGGTACTTTGCGGGAAAAATTGAGGATCAGGCATGATTGCAAATTTATATCTCCAGGGGAACACTCCAGTTCATAAGTTTGATCCGAGAATAAAGCTGGCACTGCTTCTCTTTATGACCGTATCCTTTTTTCTTACCGACAGTATCCCGGTAACGGGAGGGTTTCTCTTCTTTATTCTGCTTCTTGTTTCACTCAACGGAATCAAACAGGTCTTAAGATCAATTCATTCCATTCTGCCCCTTTTGATCTTTGTTGCCATACTCACCCCGCCATTTCATCCTTCAGGAAAGGTATTCTATGCGTTTCACTCTCTCGTTCTCCTCTCTTCCGACGGGATAAGAGAAGCATTGAGACTGATAATCCGGTTCACGGGGATAACTTCTTTATTCTTTCTGTTTTTTCTTACTACAGAGGTTGATGATCTTATTCTCTCTCTCATGTGGTTTAAAATCCCCTTTACGGCTACCCTTGTCATCACCATTGCCCTCAGGTACATCCCCCACATAACACACATCTACTCAAACGTAACGGACGCACATAAACTCCGCCGTGGAACAGATTTTGAAATGAGCGGCGGTTTTAGAAACAGGATGAAAAATCTGTTTCCTGTACTTGTGTCTGTACTGATTCAGTCAATCCGGGCCATTCCTGCACTGGCTATGGCACTGGAAACAAAGGGTCTCGGATTTAATGCACAAAGACAGAGTTTTAGAGATATCAACATTTTTGGAAGTATTATCTTGCAACTTGTGATAGCTTTTGCTATTGTCCTTGTTGTAGTTTTAGTAACACTTCTCTAGGAGAAACCTATGCCAGACAATAATAAAAACAGTAGTTTTGTACATCTTCCAGCATTCAGAATTGCATCTATCGCCATTATGATTGCAGTAACAGCCATCTTTACAACCATAATAAGAATACCGACTGCACCTACCAGGGGCTACCTCAACTTCGGTGATGTGGCAATATTCTTTACAGCAATAACATTCGGTCCGTGGACAGCTTTAATAGCAGGCGGAGCAGGAACAGCCCTTGCTGATATTATTGGCGGGTATGCCCAATGGGCACCCTACACTTTCATAGCACATGGAGGACAGGGACTTGTAATAGGATTAATAGTCTACGCAGGAAGAAAAAAGACAAAGGGTAAAACAGGTATTGTTTCATTGATAATTGCTTTCGTTGCAGCTTCCATCGTTATGACGGGTACCTACTTCCTGACCGGAGGGCTTATGTACGGTTTCGGAGCTGCAGCCACGGAAATACCGGGAAATATTCTTCAGAATGCCGCAGGGATTCTTGTCGGAGCTTCTCTTTCCGCTGCTGTTCGAAAGGCATATCCTCCAGTCAGCACCTATGGGTGGTAATCACCTTTTTTTCGCTGAAAGCAATCAGGATACCATTAGATCAGTTCAAGGTCTCTATTCAGAGGCCTTGAACAAACTGTTTAAATAGAGAATTTTCTTTTCACAAACCCCTTTCAGGCTTCCCTTCTTCATGGAGGACTTAATCCGGTCTTCACTCCATAACCAGTTGAACCTGTTGTAAATCCGCTGATACTCCTCATCCGGCACACCCTTCCAGTACTTTTCCTTTTGCTCCTTGAACCTTGTATAGGAAAAATTAATCGTACCGCCCTCTATCGCAAGATACATATCCAGCGGAAACCGCGCGTTGTATTCATCCCATAGACTGACATGTTCCTCTTCGGCATAGGCGTCCTGTTTTTCCCAGAACTCCAGCACATCAATTATATGGTTGATTGGCTCGAAAGCCTTCTTTCCTCCATCGTAAATAGCACATCCTTCAAGAGCAATTATCATCTTCTCAAACTGTGAATGTTCAAACTCAGGACTTAACAGAGCACCAAGTTTGTAATTCCTTAAAAGGTCTGTATCCGGAAGCACATTTTTTATAGGGGTAGTGGTACTCCCCAGAGCAAATCTCCCCTCCAGATAAATCATAATTGTTTTTTCATATCCCGGATTCGCTTCTCTGAAACGTCTATCCCATCTTTCGAGAACCTCTTCCGCTCTGCTCCCTCCAATAGTGAGAAAAACAAAGTTTTTCAACTTTAAATTATTGGTTTCCATATACTTTTGCAGATAAACAAGACTGTTGTCGAGAGATGCTCCGGAAGCAACAATATCCGCACTATAGACGGTTGCGTTGTCCGGAACTTCGAATTTCCTGTATGCATCTTCCGAAATTACAAACTCAACCCCTTCTTTTACTCTCTGGCTTGATATATATGAGCTGGAATGCCATTTATAGCCGAAAGCCTTTCTTAACACATCCCTTAACTGAAAATTCAATCCCCCCCGCAGGATATGATAGACATTTACATTCCTGGAATTGATAACACTCAATTTTTCAAGATGATTCAAACTTTTAAAAGCATTCGTTAAACCGTTTCTCATAAGTGTTGTAAAATCACAGTTTATTATTTCCGGGAAATTCATCATATTCCTGGTATCCCGGGTAGAAACAACATAACGGTTAAGAGCCGATTGCTTTTCAGTATTTTCAATCGAATAGATTGCAGCAGTTTCATCCTTGAATTTTCTTACGAGGTAGTCATCTTTTTCCATAGTTACTCCACTAATAATTTTTATCAGTTTATTCTATTTGGATTTATATTTAAAGTATTATTTACACCTCCGTTACAAATTGCTATAGTATTTCATCAAGAGGGTTACAATGAAACGTTCCGGTTTACTGACTGATTTGTACGAACTAACCATGATGCAGGGATACCTGCTAAGAAAGAGAGAAGAAAAAGTTGTTTTTGACATGTTTTTCAGGAAACAGCCCTTTAATGGAGGATATTCAGTACTTGCAGGGGTAGATGAAATTCTTTCTATTCTGGAAGAATTTTCTTTCTCTGATGATGATATCGAGTATTTGAAAAGTCTCGGTAAGTTCGAGAAAGAATTCCTTGATTATCTTAAAACCTTTAAATTCTCGGGAGATGTCTACTCCATGAATGAAGGGGAGATTGTTTTTCCCATTGAGCCTCTGATAAGAATTCACAGCTCTATTGTTGAAGCACAGCTTATTGAAAGTATTCTTTTAAACACCATAAACTTTCAAACCCTGATTGCGACAAAAGCTGCAAGGGTGGTCCATGCCGCACAGGGTAATCCGGTACTGGAGTTTGGGCTCAGAAGAGCGCAGGGGTTTGATGGGGCACTTTCCGCAGCACGAGCAGCCTATATCGGGGGTGTTGCCGGAACATCCAACACCCTCGCTGGAAAGCTGTTCAATATTCCTGTAAGCGGCTCAATGGCTCATTCCTGGGTTATGGCTTTTGACAATGAATATCAAGCCTTCAAGGCATTCGCGGATCTGTATCCTGATTCAGCAATTCTTCTTATAGACACCTACGATACCCTGGAAAGCGGAATAGAAAATGCAATTAAAGTCGGTCTGGAACTTAAAAAAAAGGGTAAACCGATTATGGTGCGCCTGGACAGCGGTGATCTTTTCTATTTAAGCAAAAAAATCAGAAAAAAACTCGATGACGCAGGGCTTAAGGATGCAAAAATAATCGTTTCAAATGATTTGAATGAAGAAATCATACATCAGCTTGTTACCGACGGTGCACCCATTGATATATGGGGTGTCGGGACACAGCTGGTTACCGGAGGAAACGACTCGGCCTTCGGCGGAGTGTACAAGCTTGCTGCAAAGGAAGCAGATGGAGAGTTTGTCCCCACCATAAAGGTCTCAAATAATGCTGAAAAAACTACAAATCCAGGGATTAAACAGGTATACCGCTTCTTTGACGGGGAAGGAATTGCTGCAGGTGATTTGATCGCCCTTGATTCAGAGAAAATGGAGTTCGGAAGACCATATAAATTCTATCATCCCGTTTATTTCCACGAAAAGTACATAATTGAGGGATACTGTAAGATAAAACCTATGCTTGAACTCAAAATGAAGAGGGGGAAAAGACTTTTCCCTCCTGAAAGTCTTGAAAAGATTAAAAATAGAGTTCAAACCAACCTGAAAGACTTTGACGATACCCATAAAAGGATTATCAATCCTCATATCTACAAAGTATCTCTTTCCGAACAGGAGAAGAAACTAAAAGCGGAACTAACTGATGAGTTCAAGTAAACCGCCTTACCGTAACGGTAAATCAGTTTTCATCATTGCCGAAATAGGGACTGCCCACAACGGAAGCACCGCCAAAGCACAGGACCTTATTCATGCCGCCCGGGATGCCGGAGCTGACTGTGTTAAGTTTCAGTACGTTATTGCAGACGAAATAGTACACCCCAAGACCGGTAAGGTGACACTTCCGGGGGGAAATATTTCTCTTTACCGGAGATTTCAGGAACTTGAACAGCCGCCGGAATTTTATCACAAAATTAAAGAAACAGCAGAAATCTCCGGACTTACCTTTCTCTGCAGCCCCTTCGGGACAGAAAGTGCACAGGAACTCATCCGAATGGAGGTAGCGGCAATAAAAATAGCTTCTCCTGAGCTGAATCATTATCTCCTTCTAAATACAGTTAAGGATTTTCCGCTGATCATGTCAACCGGAGTATCAACGCTGGAAGATATTGCAAAAGCAGTTTCCCTAACGAAAGATGACTCAATGCTGCTGCACTGCATTACATCCTACCCTGCCCCGGAAAAAGAGTATAACCTGAAGGTAATCCAGACACTTCGGTCCATATTCGGAAGGGAAACCGGAGTTTCTGATCATTCCAGAGACCCTGTTCTTGTTCCGGCCCTGGCCGCTGCTTTGAAGGCTTCTGCTATTGAAAAACATATTACACTTTCAGCAGCAGGCGGCGGTCTGGATGATCCCATAGCACTGGAACCAAACGATTTTTCCCTGATGTGTAAAAGTGTGCGGCTTGCAGAAGCGGAGGGATACAACGGGACCCTTGAAAGGCTTATGCGTACCTATGATCCAGGGTTAATTGTTCAAATTCTTGGAGACGGAGTAAAGCGGCTGGCAACTTCAGAAGCTGCAAACTATTTCACCACAAACAGATCAATCATATCTACCCGTACTATTGCAAAAGGTGAAGAATTCTCTTTAGAAAATGTAGCTCTTCTACGGAGTGAAAAGAATATTACTCCGGGACTGCCGCCGGATTACCTCGATATTGTTTT
>QNBL01000012.1 GCA_003641695.1 Spirochaetota bacterium | reverse complement strand
TCAAGATCTTTTATTCAATTCTATCGGCAAAAAAGCTAATTGGCAATTATAAATTAATCAAGAATGGTTAAAATTTCTGTATGATCATTAAAAACTGCTATCGTATGTTCCCAGTGTGCTGAAATGCTTTTATCAATTGTTTTAACAGTCCATCCGTCGGATAGTATTTTCACGCCGTCTTTACCTGCGTTAATCATTGGTTCGATAGCAAGTATCATACCCGGTTTAAGTCTTGGATTAGGTCCGCTTCCGACATAATTCGGTATTTGAGGCTCTTCATGGGGAGAATATCCTACTCCGTGGCCGCAGAAATCTCTGACGACTCCATATCCAAACTTTTTTGCATGAGTAAAAACGGCTCTGGAAATGTCATTAATTCGGTTTCCCGCTCTCGCCTGCTCGATTCCCAGCATGAGCGCTTCTTTGGTAACAGAAACAAGTTTCTCAGCTTCTCGGGAACCTTCTCCCACAATATACGTAACAGCAGAATCACTGAAAAAACCTTTCAGGTTGATACCAAGATCCAGACTTACAACATCACCGGTTTTAAGTTTTGTTTTATCAGGAATTCCGTGAATGACAACATCATTCACGGAAGTACACAATGTGGCTGGATATCCCATATAATTCAGAAAAGCAGGTTTACCACCGTTCTTTACGATGAAATCATATGCAAACTTGTCAAGTTCTTCTGTAGTAATACCTTCACAGACAATAGTACCGAGCTCTTTATGGGTTAAAGCAAGAAGTTTACAGGATTCTCTAATTCTATCAATCTCTTCGTTAGTTTTTAATTTAATCATAATGTGAGGACTTTACCACTTTTCCTATTCAGATTCAAGTTTATCAAGGAGAAGTACTGCTCTTATATTCGTATTATCCAATCCCAGTGCATATTTTAATTCTTTTACTGCCCTTTTTTTATTACCGGAAATGGCCAGGACATCAGCAAGAGACGTACGGATCATGGATTTTTCTTTATCTGTAACATTCTTTTCGCAGTTTTGAAACATTTCAATTGATTTGAGGTAATTTTTCTTGATCTTGTACAAGATCCCAAGGTCATAGAGTATTTCCCAGGATTTTTCGGTTTGATAGGCTTTTTTTAATAGTTCAATGCTTTCTGTGTATTCTTTTTTCCGGGTAAGTAAAAGCCCCTTGTAGAATTTTTCCCAATCTGCAAATTCCCTTTTTGCTTCAATTTCATCTAAATAGTCTTCGAGCAGCGTTAAATTCCCGGTTTTAAATAAAAACATGCAGTAGTACCTGCCTATATGAGCATCTTCCGGATTCTGCAGCAGTATCTCCTGCATTCCGGCAATGAGTCTATCCGGTTCAACAGCACCGTTCAAACTCAAAGACAAAAGTTTTAAAACCGGATTGCTGCTGCCGTACTTTTTAATAAAATCTGCAGCACGTTCTTTATAACCGAAGTAAACATTATATGATACATAACTCTCGGCGAATAAATGATCCTCCCCGAAAGGCTCTACTCCCTTTTCCAGAATACTATTCAAATCGGGATCATTTAATTTTTTACCTGCCCAGGCAAGGTTAATGTACGGAAGAGGAGAATACCCTGGATTATTATTTATCAAAAGTACTAACAATTTTACAGCATTTTTATAATCGCAAATATGTATAAGAAGTTCAGCCTTTAAAATTTGTATATCTTCAATACTAAATCCCAGGTCATACGTGTTTAGTATTTTAAGTGCATCGGAATATCTGCCGCTCTCAAAGGCCGCATGAAAAAGAAGGTTTTTTTTTGCATTGTAATCTTCGGGCAGGTCTTTAATAAAGTTGTAAGCTGATTCTGGATGATATTCAGACATGGCAATCAAAGCTGCGTCTGCAACGAAACCGTAGTCTCCTGTTTTATGAGCAAATTGATTAAAACTGAGATAATCACGGTTCATTATCCCGTTTCCGGTTACTAATTGAGCTTCTTCCTGCAGCGACTTAAATTCATCTTTGAAGTCTGAATTCTCAATAATCTGCAAGGCTGTTTTGCCTTTCCCGTTCCGGATAAGTGCAAATGTATATACTGCAAAAAGATCGCTGTCTTTGGGGTAACGGTCTTTGTATTTCTTTGCAGCTTTTTCCAGTAATGCGAAATCATCTGATTGCTCACAAAACATAAAGATCATTTTTAAAAATTGCTTTGCAGCAGGCAACGGAACTTTTACGGCAATAATCTTTTTATACGAGTTCCTGAAAGAATAGGTATCCCCTTTTTCAAGAGACTCTTCAAGATTTTTAAAAGATGTATTAATACGTGCTTTGCGGCTTAGACTGAGACGGTAAAAATAAAAAGAGCCTGCTGAAGCAACACAAACAAATATAACAACAATTACTATCGTTATTTTTTTACGCATTGTCATTAATTTTCTTTTTTATTCCGTCAAGGACTCCGTTTATAAACTTGTAAGACTGGTCGCTGCCGAATTCCTTTGCAATATCCACAGCTTCATTTATGGTAATTCCGGCGGGTATGTTTCTCTGGAAAAGAAGTGAATAGACACTTATCCGCAGTATGGCAAGCTCAACTTTGGATAACCTGCTGAAGTCCCAATGAACAAGATTTTCTTTTATGGCTGAATCAATTTTTTCCATATTTTCCAGTGTTCCTTTTACCAGGAGTTTGGAAAAATCCATGGTGACCGAATCGAATTTTGACCGATACTCATCATCAATCCATTCCATATCAAGTAATTCATCACTACTTAGAGAATTAAACTCCAAACCAAAGATAGTCTGAAAAGCAATGATACGTCCGTTTCTTCGGGAACTCATCGTACTCCTGTATTTTCTATCTTTAGAAAATTGTAATTTCCGCTTCGCTTTTAAGCTCTGTTATTACTTCTGCAAGAGCCTTCTTCAGCGCAGCTTGTTCTCTTTCCTGAAAAATTCCTGTTTTAAGGAAATCATGAACAGTTAAACTGTTGCCGGGATTTACAGGATCATTCAATGCAAGAACCTTGGGGGCTCTTTTCTCGGTTACTTTGACAATATGATAACCAGTATTTGAACTAAGAACTGGAGAAATTTCATTTACCTTTAAATCAAAGAGCTTGTTAAAAAAGTTATCTCCGAGACTGGCTCTCAAGTTTTTATCATCTCTTCTTATATAGCCGATATCTCCGCCTCTGTATTTTGCTTTTTCATCTGTCGAATACTTGAGAACCGCATCGTCAAAGCTGATTTCACCATTTTTAAGTTTTCTGTAGGCTTCATCTATTTTTGCCTTCGCGGCTGTCTTTTCCTGATTATTCTTGTTCAGAGTACTTATAAAAACCATGCTTGCCCTTACATATTCAGGGCTCACAAATTTTGTTGCATTGTCCTGATATCTTCTCTCAATCTCCTTTTCAGTCGGAGGTTTGACGGAAGTAAAAATATTTTTCTTTTTTTGTGTTACATACGTTTGCTTAATTATCTGTTCTTTCAAATTCTTTAGATATTCATCCCATGACATGTCTGTCTGTTTCTGTACGATCCCTTTAAACTGTTCAAGCGTAATCTTTCTTCGCACCTGAGCTTCAACACTTTTCATTTGGGCTTCAATTACCTTCTGGATATCTGCACCGGAGACATTCACCCCATCACGCTCAGCAGCCTGAAGCAGCAGTTTTGATGAAATAATGTTTTCAAGCATATCTTTTTTTGATATTTTCTGCTGAGGCAGTCCGTTTATGGCAAGCTGCTTGTTATAAGCATCAATTTCCTGCTGAACCTGAGTAGATGTAATCATTTCAGGTTTGATAAGATTAACAGTGGCAACAGTTTCGCTTAAAACATCAGCATAAAGTGTGGTAATTACGGTTAAAAACAACAAAACAAAAAGATTTCTTTTCAAAATATCACCCCGGATTACTTGATTATATGTAGTTTTCTACCAATATATTCCGCATCTGCAGAACTTCCGATTACATCAGATTTTTTAAGGTACAACCCCTCTTTTTCCATTAAACTCATTAGCAGCGATAGGGTTTTTTGAGATCTTATTCCGTTTTTTACGGTAAATGCGTATGCTCTTTTTCCGGAAACAAGTCCGAGGCCCTTAATAACTTTGTCCACTCTTTCGGGTAGTTTCGAAGAAAAAAAAGCTCTGCTTTCAGCTCCAAGACAGATATAATCGTAAAAAGATACTTTTTTATTTTCTAGAGAAAAACCGTTTATGATATCCACCTGTATCCCCTGCTTCTCGATACCGGAACCAAGGGACACAGCAATATCTTTCAAAGTTTTTGAGGAATTATCTTTCGGGAAATATATTAATCCAACTCTCATAATTAACCTTTTATAAAGTTTCCCGGAAAACCAAACCGTGTTCTAGTTTCCATCAGAGGTAGTATCTCCGCCTTGAGCGTCCACAGGCTGGTTCCACCATTCTGCATTGGTATCTGATGTCTGTTCCCGTGCAACACCTAGGACATCTCCTTTTTCCGGGGTTCGGTTTACCCATGTCAGCCCAAAAGAACTGATAAGGAAAACAGCCGCGATAATTGATGTCGTCTTTGTGAGGATATTGCCTGATCGGGAACCGAAAGTAGATGAACTACCTCCTCCGAAAATACCCCCGAGACCTTCTCCCTGTTCATCTTGAAGCATAACAATAATAATAAGAAGAATTGCACTAATGATGAATATTACAAGTAATATTCCTCCGATAATTGCCATTAAAAAACTCCTAAATCTATTTATTAAAATCCATTATTGGAACAAAAGTTTCCGCCTTTAAAGCAGCCCCGCCAACTAATGCACCGTCAATATCTTCCTGGGCCATCAGAGTAACTACATTCCCGGGTTTAACAGATCCGCCATACTGAATAATCAGTTCAGAGGCTTCTTTTTCTCCGTAAATAGCTTTTACCTCATTACGTATAAACAGGTGAATAGCCTGAGCATCTTCCGGGCTTGCAGTTTTGCCGGTTCCTATTGCCCATACAGGCTCATAGGCAACGACCACTTTAGCAATATCTGCTGGCGAGACATCTTTGAGTCCCTCTACCAGCTGTTTCTTAACAACTGCTTCCGCATTGCCGGATTCCCGCTCTTCGAGGGTTTCTCCGACGCATAATATAACATCAAGCCCATGGTGTAAAGCTAGTTTGACCTTGGTATTGATTATTTCGTTGGATTCTCCGTAAATATGGCGTCTTTCCGAATGACCGAGGATAACAGCATTGACATCAAGATCCTTTAGCATAAGTACTGATATCTCCCCCGTATGTGCTCCGCTTTCAACGGAGGCCATATTCTGAGCACCAAGAAGCAATTCAGTTCCTTTAACTATTTTTGAAACTTCAGAAAGCGATGTAAAGGGAGGAGCAATAAGGACTTTGTTCTTAAAGCTTCCAGCATCAAGCAGCTCACGAGCAAGTTTTACAGATTCTCCGACAGTATTATTCATTTTCCAATTACCGGCTATAAACGGTTTTCTCATTTATTTCTCCTCTAATGCTGCAATTCCTGGCAGCGTTTTCCCTTCAAGATATTCAAGAGAGGCTCCTCCGCCTGTTGAAACGTGATCGATCTTATCGGCAAATCCGAACTTGTTTACCGCAGCGACAGAATCACCGCCTCCGACAACTGTCGTCCCACTGCATTCGGCAACACTTTCAGCAATCGCAATCGTTCCTTTTGAAAAAGTCTCAAACTCAAAAACTCCCATCGGACCATTCCATACGAGTGATTTTGCTTTCTTGATAACATTCTTGAATAATGTAACAGTTTTTGGTCCTATATCCATACCCATCAAGTTGTCCGGTATGTCAGTACTTTCAACAATAACAGCATCAGCATCGGCAGAAAATTCTTCAGCACCTATGTGATCCACCGGCAGCAGGATCTCAACTCCCCTTTCTTCAGCTTTTTTAAGAACTTCCTTTGCAGTCTCGACGAAATCTGATTCAAAAAGAGACTTACCGATAGTATAACCCTGTACTTTAAGAAATGTGTATGCCATTCCTCCGGCTATAATGAGGGTAGTCGATCTGTTCAGAAGGGACTCAAGCACACCAATTTTTGAAGAAACCTTTGCTCCCCCTACGATTGCAACAAAAGGTTTTTCAGGATTTGAAAGTAGAGGTTCAAAAAACCTGACCTCCTTCTCAATAAGAAATCCGCCTGCTGAGGGAAGAAAGTGGGTAATGCCTTCTGTTGAAGCATGAGCTCTGTGAGCAGTACCGAAAGCATCGTTAATAAAAACATCGCCGTTCGTTGCCAACTCTTCAGCAAAGGAACTCACATTCTTGGTCTCTTCTGAATGAAACCTCAGGTTTTCAAGCAGGATTACATCTCCAGGAGCTGAGGAGCTTATAACGGCTTTAACTTCAGGTCCTACACAATCGGGAGCCATAGTTACCTTTTTGCCAAGAAGCTCTTCAAGTTTTGGCTTTACCTGTTGAAGACTGAACTCTTTTTTTACTTCACCCTTGGGCCTTCCAAGATGACTCATTAAAATGAGAGTAGTGTCTTTCTGCCCGAGAATGTACTGTAAAGTAGGCAGTGCAGCCCTTATTCGTGTGTCATCAGTCACTACACCGTCTTTCAGGGGGACATTGAAGTCCACCCTGACAAGACATTTCTTCCCTGTTAACTCTATATCCTTAACAGTTCTAATTTTCATTATTACGCATCCTATTTTGTTATAAATTCAGCCAGGTCAACAACACGGTTTGAATAACCCCATTCGTTATCGTACCATGAAAGAACCTTGAAAAATCCTTTTCCAATCTTCATTGTGGAGAGAGCATCAAAGATTGAAGAATGTGTGTTGCCGATAATATCGTTTGAAACAATGGGATCTTCGGTATATTCAAGAATACCTTTCATGGGGCCATCAGCTGCTGCTTTCAGTGCCGCATTGAGTTCTTCAACAGAAGGATCCTTTTCGAGTTTTATGGTAAGATCCACAATTGAACCTGTGGGGGTCGGAACCCTCATTGCAATTCCATTCAGTTTACCGTCAATTTCAGGAATAACAAGGCCAATTGCCTTGGCAGCTCCCGTAGATGTTGGAATTATTGATTTTGCAGCAGCCCTGGCTCTTCTTAAGTCACTATGAGGTGCGTCATGGAGTCTCTGGTCGCTTGTGTATGAGTGAACAGTTGTCATAAGACCTTCTACAATACCAAAGTTATCGTTGATTACTTTGGATATTGGTGCAAGACAGTTTGTCGTACAGGAAGCATTGGAAACTGCAAGTTCTCCGTTATAGTCTTTATCATTTACCCCAAGAACAATTGTACTATCTACGGTATCTTTTGCAGGAACAGTAAGAATTACCTTTTTTGCTCCGGCTTCTATATGATCCTTGTATCCGCCCTTGGGGCCGGCTGCAGTTCTAAAAATACCGGTCGATTCGATAGCAACATCTACACCAAGTTCTTTCCATGGCAGATTTTTTGGTTCCCTTTCCGAAGTGACCTTAATCTTTTTACCATCGACAATGATGGCTCCATCAGCTGATGCAACTGAATATTTCAATACCCCGTAATTTGAGTCATACTTAAGCAGGTGAGCGAGTGTTTTTGGGTCTGTAATATCGTTAATAGCTACAATTTCAATATCCTTTCTCTCGAAAGCAACCTTAAACACACTTCTACCGATTCTTCCAAATCCATTAATCGCAATTTTCATTCTATCCTCCATATCTTTTATGGTCTTTTTATTTAAGGAAACTATATGATATATGTTTGCTCAATGTCAATCAATCACGGTATTGCAAGAATTGTTTTATACAGTTTAGATGGAGAATTATTTGTTGATTTAATTTTATTTTTTTCGTTTTGTATTTTTTCCTCTGTATTTTTCACAAAAACAAAATCTCCAGGTGCAATCAGATCAAAAAAATCATACTTCTTTACTGTACCTTCAGAAACAAGATCATCAACATTGTCAACAGTTATCTCTCCTATTATATTTTCCATATCTATCCGGAAATTGAAGTTTTTATCAACTGTCAGCCTGTCCTGAGGTTTGGTTATGTAAAATACAGTACCCTTTTCAACATTCTCTGCAGCACCTATATCCAGGAGAACCCTGTCAAATTTTCTTTGAATAATGGTACCCCGAAGAGGAATTAAATCTTCAATAGTACTTCCGGTCATGGCCATTGCACTGGAAATTCTCCTGTTCCCGGTCCTGAAAACGGTAAACGTCTTGATTAATGTTCCGGTAGAGCTTATGTAAATCTTAACATCAACCCTGAAGCTGTCTCTGCTTAATTCGGGGATAACCTGGATAAAATAATCAGTTCCATTACGTCTGGCCATATTGAATGCCTGTGAAAAATTATCTGTTTCAATGTTGTTAAATACATCAATCCTTTCATTGCCTTTTAAAATGTTGCTAAGATATCTGTTTATATAAAACCCTGAATTGTAGTATTTCCGGGAAAAATCTTCATGCAGTCCAAAAAGCATAATTTTAAAAAGCGGTTTTTCAATCTCGAACTGGTTTACTCCCCATCTGGTAGAAACGTTATCCTGAAGTATGCTTTCATATATCTCTATCTTATCCGTAATATCGGTTCCGGGATTACCATTTTTTGCTATCTCTTTTAGTATTGAGAGATACTTTGCCTTGAATCCCTCTGTTTTTAATAGATTGGCGTAAAGCAGCCACCCCTTATGAGAATGGGGATCGATGTACAAGGCTCTCCGGTATTCAAATTTAGCTTTTTTAAGATAGTTGAGTTCCTCGTATCCCTTTCCTGTTTCAAGATGGTAGTCAGCATATTTGCGTCTCACCGGATTGTCAGGATCAGTATTGTCTACAATGAAGTCCTCAAAAGCTATCCGGACAAGTTCATCATCCGGTGATAAACTCAGTCCTATGGAATAGCTTCGCAAAGCATCATTGTTTTGGCCCTTCAACCGGTATACTTCTCCGAGTATATACCAAATAAGCGGTTGGTTTCTGTTGTCTTTTAACACACGATTAAGCTGTTCGGCTGCTTCCCCGTATCTGCCGCTTTCCATATAAAGTCTTGTGAGCAGGAGAACAGCCTCTGTATTTTCCTGATTTAACGAAACTGCGTTTAAAGTATGAGGTTCTACTCTTTCAAAGTTTCCCTCGAGAAGAAAATGTACGGCTGCAGTATATTGCACCATGGAATCTTCGGGAAAAAGTCTTAAAGCTTTTTCGACATACTCTTCCGCTTCGCTATACTGTTTTTGATTGTCCAATACAAGAATTAAAGAGAGGAGAGATCTTCTATCTTCGGGAGAGTGTTTGATAATTGTATTGTAGATATTAATTGCACTGAGGATATTCCCTTCAGCAATATATAGTTCCGCCACAGCTGTTTTGGCTTCGTTATTATTGGGTTCCTGTATCAGTACAGCATTAAAATTTTCATTAGCTTCTTTAAACTTCCCCAGAGCTGTAAATATCCGTCCTTCCAGTATTTTTAGCGTCACAGAATATTTGTCCAGTTTTCTTGCTTTGCTTACATAATCTTCAGCCGTTTTATATTCAGATAGTTTCAAATATGTTTCAGCAATACCGTACAGGGCGTCAACAAAAAAAGGATTCTTCTGTAAAGCAGTTTTGTAGTATTCGATGGCAGAATAATAGTGCTCCCGGGAATACTCGTTTAGGGCAGTATGTAAAAGATCAATTGCAGTATTGGGTTCACTGAAGGAATGAAAAACTACAGTGAACAGCAAATATAAAAGAAAGAATCTTTTATTCTTCACCTTCATTCCCTTTAATAACAAGTTTTACCGTCTTGATCTTATGTCCATCCATATCCTGAACAATAAAATCGATATCTTTGTAACTGACTTTTTCATATCGAACCGGAATTTTTCCGAACAAATCAAAAACAAATCCTCCCAGGGTATCAAAATCGGAATCCGGCAGGTCCAGGGAGAGCTGTTCGTTCAGGTCTTCAATATTTACTCTCCCTTCACAACGGTAAACATTTTCCTTTATTTTAAGGATATCTTCCTCTTCGTTGTCAAACTCATCCTGGATATCTCCGACTATCTCTTCTATGATATCTTCCATACACACTATGCCGGATACACCGCCGTATTCATCAACAGATACAGCAATATGAACATGTCTTCTCTTGAATTCTTTTAAAAGAGAATCGAGCTTTTTACTTTCCGGAACAAAGTAGGGTCTTCTCAGGATTTTTTCAATCTCCACGTTTTCAGATCTGTTTAAATATTTCAACATATCCTTTGCATACAGAACACCGACTACATTATCCATAGTCTCTTTGTAAACAGGGAATCGTGAATGTCCGCAGCTTACTATCGCATCAACCATTTCATCAACAGGAGTATCAATTGAAAGGAATACTACATCAATTCTCGGAACCATTACCTCTCTTACTGTCGTATCTGAAAGTTCAACAATTCCTTTGATCATATCTTTAGTTTCAAAGTTAAGATTCTCCATTGAAGA
The DNA here is from genome assembly GCA_003641695.1 of Spirochaetota bacterium. GTDB lineage: Bacteria > Spirochaetota > Spirochaetia > B11-G9 > B11-G9 > B11-G9. The sequence goes on along the minus strand of QNBL01000012.1, from coordinate 8,857 downwards.
ATCGTCAATTTCTTTTTTAGAAAATAATTTGCCAAAAAAACCTTCAGGTTTCAAAATAATCTTTCTCCCTTTAATGAAAGCAGGATATTTTCCTGCTTAATCAACATTGGTTCGAATGAATCATTTGTTTCATGATCCATTCCGGATAAATGCAGGATACCGTGAACAATTACTCTTCGCAACTCCTCTTCTACATCAACATCAAAATACTCGGCATTTCTCCTGACCGCTTCCATGGAAATAACAATATCACCTGCATAAAATATTCTATCGGCTTCCGTCGGAAATCCATTTTCCTGGCAGAAAGAAAGCACATCAGTTGCTTCATTTTTGTTCCGATAAATTTTATTCAACTCTTTTATAAACTCATCAGTGGTAAATACGAGCGAAACTTCCCAATTGCTTTTCCCTAGGTAGTTTATCACTTTTCCGGCATAAAATACAACTTTTTCTTCCCGGGGTAAAGGTTCTGCACCCTGATATGATATCTCAACACTATTCACTGCTTATCTTCCTCTAATTTCGGATACTCTATTCTTGAATGGAAATGTCCGGCGAGGATTTGAATGAAACTGTTTTTTATTTTTAATAGCTCCTTAAACGTCAATCCGCAGTTTATCAGCTGACCATTTTCAAGTTTTTCAATGATTATACCCCAAATATATTTGTCCAGTTTTGCTATTGTCGGTTTCTTTAATACTCTGGAAGCAGCTTCCACACTATCTGCGAGCATTACAATTCCGGCTTCTTTGCTTTCAGGAGGAGTGCTGTTGTAGGAATAGTCCTCCCTTGAAATCTTTTTACTATGCTCTTTTTTGACAGCCTCGGCATAGAAGTAGTTTATGACTCCGCTGCCATGATGCTGCGCAATAATATCTATTATTTCAGGGGGCAGTCCCATCTCTTTTCCCCGTTCTATCCCGATCTTCACATGAGATTTAATAACTGCAACAGAAAGACTGGGTTTCAGATCATCGTGTTTGTTATCTCCTTTCTGGTTTTCAATGAAGTATTCAGGCTGATCTATTTTTCCGATGTCATGATAGTAGGCCCCTACCCTTGCCAGTAATGCATTTGCACCGATATCCCTGGCTGCAGATTCAGCCAGATTAGCAACACTCATTGAATGGCCGTAGGTGCCTGGAGCAAGGGTTATCATCCTTTTGAATATAGGCATGCTCATATCAGAAAGTTCCACAAGTCTGAAAGCTGTAGGAAGATTCATTATGTGTTCCAAAACCGGAAGCATGGAAAGATTCAGTATACTACAGAGTACTGCATTTAAAACGCCTATTCCAGCCATCTTTAAAAACCAGCTGTAATCACGATTCATATATAAAGTAATAATCAGTATTACAACAATATTAACACCGGTTAGATAACTTGCAGCCTTTATCAAGTCAATTCTTTTCTCAGATTTTCTTACAAAATATGCTCCTGCAAAACCGGAAATCAAAGTAAAGAGGAATCCGTAGATTGAAGTTGAAGGAAAAAGAAGAAGAAACAATGCAAGCATCAGAGCAAATAATCCTCCGGTAGTAAATCCGACAGTCACCGAAAGGGACATGGAAAACAGTGCAGCAGGGATAATAAAAGAGAGTTCAATGTCGTTTAGAATATTTGTAAAATATACTGCTGCAGTTGTAATAAGCATAAATGCAAACAAAAAGATCAATATGAGCACAATAAACTGATTTTTTCTTTTTTTGTTTTTTAGTGCAGGAAAAATCAAAAAGTAACCGGCTCCATAAAGCATAAGAAGATACATAAAGCTGGCTGCAGACTGAGACAGTCTGTTCACAGCAGGAGATGTATTCAATGCTTTTGCCATCATGAGCTGCTTTTCGGTTACCAGAGTTCCTTTTGTAATAATTTTATCACCGCTCTTTATAGTTACTGTAACAGGTTCAACCTCTTTTATTGCCGTTTCTACTGCCATGGCAGTTTGAATTGAATCGAAATAGACATCTTCATCGATAAAATTTCTAATCAAAAGATGGATCGCGTACTTTTCCTTCTCCGGAAAATTTTTATAGATAAGATTATTTTCAATAACTTTATCTATTGAAGACATGGTTATAATGCTGCTCACATCATGGTCTTTGAATTCTTTGTTCCCCAAATTCCATCTCCATATGGTGATCTTTCCTTCATGATCTATCGTTTCATTTTCCGGCATTCGGACAATGCCCTTAAGCAGCATGGAGTCGAGAATTTTGAGAACCGCCGGAATAACAATTGCCGGATCTACCTTAGTCATTAAGAAGTCGAGTTCAATGGAGCTCACTTTGGGAAGATATTCCTTTAGATCATCAAGGCTGCCATCCTTTTTTTTCAATATCAAAGTGTATTTTTCTGAAAACTCTTCGAATTTTTTATTTATCTCCAGAACCTTCTGATCATCGAACATAAAGATTTTGTGTACACCGGCAATCTTTTCCTGAATCCTCTTTTCCGTTGTCTTTTCGTCAATGAAGGTAAAATTTCTATCTGCAACAAGGTCTCTCGGAGCTTTTTCGCCGACATTAAAACCGCTTAACCTGAGAATATTGAATATATTGCCTGAATATGTTCCATACACGATAACGCCGAAGGTGAGGATAAAGGATATTAGTACAAGAATGGTTATATTCCTGTTTTCAGTAAATAAAACTGAAAAAAAACCGGAAACCCGTTTGTTAATTTTTTGTCTTTTCTTCTCTTTCATATGCATCCACGATACTTTTAACGAGCGGGTTCCTCACAACATCTTTGGAAGTAAAAAAAGTAAAATGGATACCTTCTATCCCTTTTAAGATTTCCATAGCGTTCACCAGCCCGGATTCTGTTCTTTTTGGCAGATCAATCTGTGTAATATCACCTGTTATAATCGCCTTTGAACCTTCTCCCAGTCTTGTTAGAAACATTTTCATTTGTTCTTTTGTTGTATTCTGTGCTTCATCCAGAATTATATAACTGTTTTTAAGGCTCCTCCCTCTCATGTATGCAAGAGGAGCTACTTCAATAATCCTGCTCTCTTCCAGTTTCGTTATTGCACTGAAGGAAAGCAATGAATCCATGGCATCGTAAAGTGGTCTCAGGTACGGACTAATTTTCTGCATCAGATCTCCGGGTAGAAATCCCAGACTTTCCCCGGCTTCAACAACAGGCCGTGTCAAGACCAGTTTTTTCTTTTTTCTCTCCAGAATCTCCTTTAAAGCATGAGCAATGGCAAGATAAGTCTTTCCTGTACCTGCCGGACCGATACCGAAAACAATATCATGAGAGAACATACCCTTTATATACTCAGCCTGATTATGATTCCGGGGAAAAACTTTAAGACTTCTGGGTATGGTTATATGAGAATCCTTTAAGGTGCTGGTATCTTTATTTTTTTCTTTCAACGAGCGGTAGAGTGTTTTTACCAGTTCCGGATCAGGCATATGCCCTTCTTTGTAGTGTGCAATAAGCTGTTCTATGAGTTTTTTAAAGAGCAGCTGTTTTTCCTTGTTTTCACTGTTCAGAATAAGTTCATTGCCTCTGGCATAGACATCTTCGCCTAAAGAATTCTGAATTGCCGCAGAAACGCTGTCATTTACACCGCAGATCTCTCTCAGGAGGTGTTCATCCTCAAGTGCAATAGTTAAAGTTTTACTCAAAGTAACTCCTTAAGTAGCAGTGTAGCTACCTATTCCTCTATCAGTCAAGTACAATATACTACATTTGCAGTTCATCGTCCGAGAACAATACTTCTTTTCTTATCTCAGGAATAGGATTCCACTCAACAAAAATACTTAAACTGGCAGTCCACCTGTATTCCTTCGTTGTATCCTCTTTTGTGAAGATCTCCGGCTGCCCTTTATATGAAAGGTTGAGATCCCAATCGCCAAGATGGTGAACAGCATCTATTTCCAGAAGATTCAGATTGAAATTTGAATCTATTCTGTCCTGTGTATTAAAGAAATTGAATGATTTTAGCAGATCTGTGAAAGGATTCTCTGTTTGTGAAATACCAATCTTATCGGCTGCGGAGGGAATGTAACGGTAAAAGGCCCTGTTGACGGATTGGGATTTGAATGTCAGATCGAGAAATTCTTCAATGACGAAGTTAAAAGAAAGATTAAAGTTAAAAACAGTATCTGTTGGTTTGAGAATATTCATTGACCACCCGGAATTAAGAAGGGAGTTGAATTTTATTCTGTTTTTCCAGACAGGATCAGGAGAATAATCAAAATTAAGGCCGAAAGATACCTTTGAAGGCTGGAATTCCTCTTTCAAGTCACTTTGCCATCCGGTAGAGGTATTAAAAGTGTATCCTTCTGTTTTCTCTGCAATAAAAGATGATGTAAAATGCCAGAGATCAAGGGTTGTTGTGCTGCTTACAGGGCTAAAATTTTGAACATCACCTACAAATACCTCTTTTAATGAAAAAACATCTTTAAACAGCTTTATGTTAAATTCTGTAGTACTCCTTCGATTCAGCCCATTTGTGTCCAGAAAAAGATTTTCCGAGACATAATTTTTTCCAAAGCTGTATTTCCCGAAAATGGACAGTGGATCAAAAGTCCATTCATTCCCATTGTTTTTCTTTATACCGGTGGAAATCTTTGCAGATATGATACTGTTATCAAGATTCACAAATGGATAAATTTCAATATTTTCCGGGGGGAGAACAAAATTAGCTGCAATTTCTTTTGTAAAATCCCCTTTGTTATGAATAAGTGAAAGATTAATCTTGTGATATTTTATGGATTCTTTGTTCCATGTAAAATACTGATCTTTGTCAAAGGTATGGTTTACAAGAAGTGAATTTACCGTATAGGTAATATTTGAATTTGAAAAAGCTTCAGAAAAAAGCAGTGGATATGTTTGCAGTGTTGTTGTATTGGATAGTGAATAGTTGCTGTATATCTTGTCCTGAAGTAAAAATGAATTCCAATCACCGGTAAACATGTCTGACTCTGCAAAGTGCTCCCTGTAGTTATTGCTTAAAACAATTTTCGAATCAAGGGTAAGTAATTTCTCGGAAAGGTTCATATTGTAGAACAAGCTCGAGCTATTCTGCAGGGTAAAGATGGAATAATCAGGGATCACGGTAACATCCGCTGGTTCAACAGGAACGGTACTGTTGAGAATAGAATTAACCGTGACTCTGGGGAGGATTGAATAGGTCAAACTCTGAGCGACTCCTTTATACCGGTACCCGTACGGCGGCTTTTCGTAATCATTGATCAGCGGTGGTACGACCGGATCTTTACCATTTTCCTGATTTACCGTTTTTTCTTTCGTCTTCCAGGGGGCTTTAAGTACTCCTTTAAAAATCTGAGCATCCCGTTTATCCCCTGTTTTTGCTGTATTAAAGATTTCACCGGAAATATTGCCGGTAAAATCGGGATATACAACATTCTGCGGATAATAAAATTTTATGGGATCAACCGGATTTGGATCGGAAAGCTTAAAATCGTTACTAAACAGTGAAACATCAAACTTTAGTTTATCTACAGAAAGATTTGTTATTACCGGCTGAAGTCCAGTACTGGAAAGCCTCCAGTTCATATCCAGATTCCATGAAACTGAATTCTGTACTGATGAAGTAACATTGGGAGGTGTCTTATCAGAAGCAGAAAGTATTTCCTTAAAGTCAAAATATTCTTTTCTATCCATGAAATCACTATAAAAATCAGGATCTGAATAAACAGGCATTTTCAATGCCATATTAATATCGAAAATTGTTGCAGAAAGATTCAAATCAAAACCAAAGCGAAAGGGAAGTTCCCTATCCAGGAAATAGGGTTTTATCATTAAACTTTGATAGTTCCCATCAGTATTCTTATAAAAGGGCGTATAACCATAAACAGAATCGTTATAGATATATCTATTAATTCCGGCACCAAGAAACCAGTCCAGAGTATTTACTGCACCGAGATTCGGAAAGTTGCCATCAAGACCAATAAAGAGCAGTTTTCTTGTATAATAATCAGCAAAGAACTTTAGATATGAGTCTTCCTCTTTCTCCAGCGGAATGGTAGTTTTCCGTAAAAAAAAGCCATCCCTTTTAAGCAGTGTTTTGCTCTGACTGTCAGTACTTTGAAGAAACGAGACAGAGCTTATCTGATTTTCAGTAGACGGCTGACCGTACAGATATGTTGTCGTATTGATAAAGTAACCTTTTTTGTCCTTAACTCCGTATACTGGATGAAATATCAGCTTATCTCCCGGCATAAATATAAAGGGGAAGGCAAAAACCGGAATCCGTCCTACATAGAGGATAGACCGACTCATTGCCCACTCCCCGGGATCAAGAATCCAGATTTTATCAGCACTTATGTGATAGTCGGGATTTTTTATTTTCCTGGAAGCAATGGAACCCTTTTCAAGTATGATTACATCTCCCTTTTTCCGGTATATTTTCTCTCCGAAGAAATAAAAAACCTTTTCCCCTCCATCTTTTTCTATATGCTTTTCAGAAACACCTTTAAAAAAAAGTCCCTCAAAAGAATCTACGTTAAAGGTAAGTTTATCTCCGTAAAAATATTCTTTGCCTGTATCTTTTTCTATAACATAAACGATATGCCCCTCAGCACTTACCGTTTTCTCTTTCTGATTAAAAACGACTCTATCAGCAGTTAACGTCTGTATCGTGTTTCTCTTTTTGTCATTAATATCTATCCTGATACTGCCGGAAAGAACAATATAGTCCTCGTTCACTTCTTCGATATGTACCGATTCCATTTTTTTTGCAGATGTTATTACAATTGATGGTTCTTTAACAGCTTCTTGTGAGTACTCAATTTTGTAGTAAGAAAAAAGTCTTTTTACCAAATCCTCTTTAGTTCCGGTTGAATCAAGATTGAGTCTTTCGGACCAGTTTTTAAGTTCAAAGAATGAAGCAGTAATTATATCAGCCCTCATTGTTTTTTGAACCAGGTTGTTTGATTGAGAGATATTATCCGCAAAAAGATATGGATTGATTATAAATGATACTATTAGTATCAGTAAAAATCTTTTCAATTATGCAGGTCCCAGTATTTTATCCAGAAAATATCCGGTGTGTGACTTTTCGTTTGCTGCAATATCTTCAGGAGTTCCTTGTGCCACAATCCACCCCCCGTCTCTGCCCCCCTCTGGGCCAAGATCAATAATATAATCCGCCTGTTTCAGGACATCGAGGTTGTGTTCTATTAAAACGACTGTATTTCCGTTATCAACAAGCCTGTTAAGCACTTCCATAAGTTTCTTAACATCGAAAAAGTGCAGCCCTGTAGTAGGCTCATCAAGAATGTAGAAGGTTTTTCCAGTGCTTCTTTTGGAAAGTTCCAGGCTTAACTTTACGCGCTGTGCCTCGCCTCCGGATAAGGTAAGGGCTGATTGTCCAAGCTTAATGTAACCCAGACCGACAGAAACCATGGTGTCAAGCTTTTTCTGTATCGACGGAATTTTTTCAAAAAAAGAAGCCGCTTCTTCTATTGTCATTTCAAGGACTTCGTGTATATTTTTTCCATGATACCGTATATCCAGGGTCTCCTTGTTGAACCTTTTACCGCCGCAGACATCACAGGTAATATATACATCAGGAAGGAAATGCATCTCAATTTTGATCGTTCCGTCTCCCTGACAGTTTTCGCAGCGGCCGCCTTTTACATTAAAGGAAAATCTACCCGGTTTATATCCCCGTGCTTTTGACTCGGGAAGGGATGCATACAATTCTCGTATTGGAGTAAAAAGTCCTACATACGTTGCAGGATTTGATCTTGGAGTTCTGCCTATGGGACTCTGATTGATATTTATCACCTTATCAACGTTCTCGACACCCGAAATGGAATCATAACTGCCTTCCTGAACATGTTTCCTTCCTATCCGTTTTTCAAGAGCTGGAAAGAGTAAATCAACAAGAAGAGTTGACTTCCCTGAGCCTGAAACCCCGGAAATAACTATCAGCTTGCCAAGGGGGAATGAGACATCAATATTTTTCAGGTTATGTTCCTTTGCACCGACTATTGCTATACTTTTACCGTTTCCGGATCTTCTTTTTTCCGGGGTAGCAATTTTTATTTTTCCGTTGAGAAACTGTCCGGTAATACTTTTCGGGGTTTTCAGGATCTGCGTCAGGGTTCCTTCAGCAATAATCTCACCACCATGGACCCCTGCTCCCGGTCCAAGGTCGATAATATAATCTGCTGTTCTCAATGTCATTTCATCATGCTCAACAACAATAAGGGTATTCCCAATATCCCTCAGATGTTTCAGGGTTTCTATCAATCGATGGTTATCACGCTGATGAAGTCCAATTGTAGGTTCATCCAGAATGTAAAGTACTCCGACAAGGGAGGAGCCTATCTGTGTTGCAAGCCTGATTCTCTGGGCTTCACCTCCTGACAGGGTCGCTGCCTGACGCTCCAAAGTAAGATATCCCAGACCGACATTCTTCAGGAACTTCAATCTATTCCTGATCTCTTTTAAAATCTGCTGTGAGATAACACGCTCTGTATCACTGAGTGCTAAATTGGAGAAAAAATCCAGAGCCTCTTCCACAGACAAGTTACTTGCTTCGAAGATATTCTTACCATTTACCAGAACTGAAAGACTTTCCTTTTTCAGTCTTTTCCCGCTGCATACCGAACATAGTCTTTTGCTCTGAAACCCTTCAAGCCATTTTTTTACGCCTTCGGACGAAGATTCCCTGTATCTTCTTTTTAGATCCTCTATAAGACCTTTGTATACGGTTCTGTATTGGAACTTCCCGGTACCGGACTTATTCTCATATTCCACTTCCAACTCTTCATCGGATCGGTAGAGTATTTTATCCAGCACGCCCTCAGGAAGTTCATTAAAGGGAGTATCCAGGGTGAAAGAGAACTTTGCAGCCAGTTCTTCAAAC
>QNBL01000011.1 GCA_003641695.1 Spirochaetota bacterium | reverse complement strand
TTGTTTTTCTAAAACAGGTTCCTGCAGGGCAGACGCTTTCGTACGGTGCGACATATGTTACAGAGCGTGATACGGTTGTAGCTACCATTCCCGTAGGGTATGGAGACGGGTACAACCGGCTGCTCTCATCAAAAGGGGAGGTGTTGATCAGAGGTAAACGGTATGCCGTATCCGGAAGAGTTACCATGGATCAGTGTGTGGTGGACCTCGGGAAAAATACCGATGTCAGGCTTTATGACGATGTTATCCTTTTCGGCCCCGATCCTGCAGGATTGAATGCAGAGGATATTGCAGATTTGACGGGAACAATTTCCTACGAGGTTACCTGTGCCATAAACAAGCGGGTGCCCAGGATTTATGTATAAATGAGGTTGAAGATGAAAAAAATTATTGAAACAGAAAAAGCACCCGGGGCGATTGGTCCTTATTCCCAGGCAGTGGAAGCCAACGGCTTTTTATTTACCGCAGGGCAGATCCCGGTAAATCCTGAAACCGGTAATATACCGGAGGGGATAGAAGCCCAAACCCGTCAATCACTCATGAATGTAAGCGCGGTTCTTGAAGCAGCGGGACTCTCACTATCCAATGTCGTTAAAGCAACTGTTTTTTTGAAAGATATGAACATGTTTGCTGCCATGAACGGGGTCTACAGTACCTTTTTTACAAAAAATCATCCTTCGAGAAGCGCTGTGGAAGTTGCCAGGCTTCCGAAGGATGTCTTGATAGAAATCGAGGTTATTGCAGTCAAATAGGTTATCTGTATTCCTCCATTATTTGACTTGTCGTCATGGTATGCCCTTTGTTATAGCTCATGCCGGTAACTTCGTTTTGTATACTTTCAAGCCGCTGTCCAAGGGTCGGTTTTTCTTTTTTGTAAAAAAGCCCCATGTACATCTCCTCTTTGTATGCGTACTTGAATGCTTCAAACTTATCGGTGGGATCATACTCATCGGGCAGAGAAGGAACGTGAGATTTGATATCATCATAGGTTAAGGATTTATGGGTTACACAGGGGGACATGACGTATACTATTGAGAATCCCCGGTGCCGAATTGCATCGGTTAACAGTTTTTCCATTTCTTTTATCTTGAGGCTTGTTGTCCGGGCAATGTAACTGACATCGTATGATAAAAACATGGCTAAGGGATTTAAGGGGTCTTCATACACGCCGTAGGGAGCGGTTTTAGTGTGAGCTCCCGGATGAGAGGTTGGTGAACTTTGCCCCTTTGTTAATGCATAGATGGAATTATCCATGATTATATAGGTAAGGTCGATATTTTTTCGTGCTGCATGAGCAATGTGCCCTCCCCCGATTGCCAGGCCGTCTCCGTCTCCTCCGGCAACAAGTACTGTTAAATCTTCCCGTGCAGTCTTGAGCCCTGTTGCAATAGGAAGTGCTCTTCCATGGGTTCCATGAAGAGAATAACTGTTAAAGTAATGGGAAAATCTTCCCGAGCACCCTATCCCTGAAACAACTGCAAGTTCATAGGGCTTCACTTCCAATGACGCAAGAGCTTTCTGTACGGAGTTAAGCACTGCATAATCTCCGCAGCCCGGGCACCATACCGGTTTTATTTTGGGATGTTTATATTCTTGTAATTGAGTCTTCATCTGCAATCCTCGCTACTTTCATTATGGCATTGTATATTTCATGGGGTGTAAAGGGGGTTCCTTCGCATTTATGAACTTCGATTGGTTTTACACCGAATTTTGCTTTTATAAAGTGGGCAAACTGTCCTGTCAGGTTTTCTTCTACAACAATAAGATGATTCAAACGGTGGAGAAACATTGATATCTGTCTTTCCGGAAGGGGGGATATCGTATGGGGATGAAGATGCCGAACTTTAACACCATGCAGTTCAGCGAGATACCGTGCTTCCCGTATTGCTCCCTCGGTGGATCCCCAGCCAATGATCCCGATTTTATTCCCGGGATCTCCGTATGTTTCCATGGGATTCAATTCAAATGCCCTTGAAACGGTATCCAGTTTTTTAAACCTCTTTTTTGACATTTTCAGGTGATTTTCCGGGGTTTGATCCGTACGGCCGTATTCATCATGCTCAAGTCCTGTTGCAATGTATTGTCCCCCCTCTGTCCCCGGACGGGAAATAGGAGAGATACCTGTTTTTGTATCTTTAAACCGCTTGTATTCCTTAAGTTCTTCGGCGGTAGGTTCCTGCCTCTGCAAAAGGTCTATGAGATCTGCTTTTGGAATTTTTACTTTTCTTTTTCTGTCAAAGGTATCAACCTGGAAAATGTGATCAAAGTCAGGCATTTTAACGGTAGCTTTACGGTAGCCGATAGACTGATCGGTAAGGAGAATTACCGGTATCTGGTATTTTTCTGCAAGATTAAAAGCGCGGATGGTTTGATAGAAGGTATCTTCTACTGATGTGGGGGCAAGGATGATTCGGGGAGATTCCCCTGCAGATCCGTACACGGCAAACTTCAGATCTCCCTGTTCGGTTTTTGTCGGAAGACCGGTACTCGGGCCGCCCCGCTGAACATCAACCACCACAAGAGGCAGTTCCAGCATGGAGGCAAGACTCAGCTGTTCTGCCATAAGCTGGAGTCCCGGTCCGGAGGTTGGGGTAATAACCTTTTCTCCGCCAAAGGAGGCTCCGATAATTGCCGATATGGCTGCAATTTCATCTTCCATCTGAATAGCTTTTCCTCCCACCAGGGGAAGCAGCTTTGAAAGAGTCTCAAATATGGAGGTAGCAGGAGTAAGGGGATAGCCTGCAGTAAATCTGCATCCTGCGGCGATTGCTCCGAGAGCTACAGCCTGGTTGCCGGAAATAAACATATACTCTTCGTCGGCTGGTTTACTGTCCAGTAGATCAAAAAGTACAGGGACTCCGTTTTCTGATGCTGTCTTACGGCCCTCTTCAAGAACCTTGAAGTTACCGTTTACAACATCTTCCCCCTTGGAACCGTACCGCTCTTTTATCAATACCTTTGTTTTCTCTGTATCAAGCCCGTAGATGTAGCTCAGGACTCCAAGGGACACTACATTCTTACCGAGAGTTTTACCAAGAACATCCTTTGATATCCTTGAAATTTCTATTGGGTATTTCCGGGCCTTAAGGTTTTCATCCACCGTAACAGAAGCAGGGTCATAAATGAGAATACCATCTTCCTTAAGAACATCTATCGACTTGTCGTAAGCTTCCTGATTGAAAACTACAAGACAGTCAACAAAACTTCCCATTGAGTAGATGGTTATATCCCTGAATCTAATCTGAATCATTGAATAACCGCCTCTCATCTCCGAGGGGTAGGTGATAAAAGTAAAAACATGGTAGTTTGTACGGGCTACAGTTTTTGCAAAGAGTTCACCGCAGCTGATAACCCCTTCTCCTCCTTCTCCTGCAATACGGATAATGAAATCCACTTTGGATTTTTTCTTTTGTTTCCCCATGAATTATTCCTTTACCTGACAAATTTCGGTAAGAACTCTTCCCGAAGATTTAGGGTGAATGAAAGCTATCAGTGTTTCATGGGCACCCTCCCTCGGAGTCTTGTCCAGCATATCAATCCCGTTATCTGTAAAGAAACTGATTTCCTCCACCAGTCCATCGCTTTCATAAGCGATGTGATGGATTCCATCCCCCTTTTTTTCAAGAAACCGGGCTATGGGGCTGTCATCCGAGGTAGGTTCAAGAAGTTCAATCTTTACCTCTCCCACTTTAAACATGGCAACCCTGACCTTCTGATCCGCCACTTCCTCCTGTCCCAGGTCTTCAAGGTGCAGAATATCTCTGTAAAAGGGAATCTGCTTTTCAAGAGAAGCAACAGCAATCCCTATGTGATTTATTTTTTTTATCATCCTTTAACATACTCCTTTTTAAGTTCTTTCATTTTTTCCGATATAAATTTATAAGGTTTAATCTCCTTTTTATATATCCCCTCAATCCACGTATCCATCTGTGCCCCGATAGACAGCTGTTCTTCCAAAAACTCTCTTGTTTTTAGATAAAACAGATTTGAAAGTTCCTTGTTAAGACGGTGCTTTCTCTTCTCCTCGAGAAAACCTGATTTTAAATCCTCTGTGTGTTTTGTTTGCAGAATTCTGTGCAGTTCATCGATTCCGGTATTGTCCCTGGCACTGGTCATACAGATCTTTTTTTGCGGAGATTCTTTAGGTTTCTCACTAATCATGAGTACATATTCAACTTCGGCCTTGAGTCTTTCAGCCCCCTCCCTGTCGCTTTTATTAACAACAAAGATGTCTCCGATTTCCATAACTCCGGCTTTCATTGCCTGTATTTCGTCTCCCATGCCGGGAACAAGAACAAGCATGACGATGTCGGAAAGCTCAATTATTTCAACTTCGGTTTGACCGACTCCGATAGTTTCCACCATAATCGTGTCATAGCCTGCAGCATCAAAAATCTTGACTGCATCGAAGGCTGCAGTGGATATTCCGCCGAGATGTCCCCTCGAAGCCATGGATCGTATGAATACTCCCGGGTCGGTTGCGTGGGTCTGCATCCGGAGACGGTCGCCGAGAAGGGAGCCTCCGGTAAAAGGGGAGCTGGGGTCTACAGCAATAACTGCAACTTTCTTTCCTTCTGACCGCTCTTTTTGGATAAGTCTGTCTGCAAGCGTGCTTTTCCCTGCTCCCGGAGGTCCGGTTATTCCCCATACAACAGCATTCCCGGTGTGAGTGTGCAGTTCGTCAAGCAGCTCCTCTTTCCCTTCCATGTTGTTTTCTACAATGGATACGGCTCTGGCAATAGAGCGTATGTTACCAGCGACTATCCCTTTTACAATTTCCATTTATGCTGCTGTAGTTTTTTTCTTGGATTCTATAAAATCAATAACGGCACTAATCGGGGTTCCGGGTCTGAATATTGCCTGTATCCCTTTTTTTGTAAGGGGCTCAATATCTTCTTCAGGAATCACCCCCCCTCCGAATACAATTATATCTTCAGCTCCTTCTGTTTTCAGCAGCTCTACAACCCTCGGAAAAAGTTCGTTGTGAGCTCCCGACAGAAGGCTTAAGCCGACAAAATCCACATCCTCCTGGATCGCAGTTGCAACTATTGATTCAGGAGTCTGCCGGATTCCTGTATAGATCACTTCGTACCCTGCATCCTTCAGGGCCCGTGCTATGTATTTTGCTCCCCTGTCGTGGCCGTCAAGACCGGGTTTTGCAATTTCAATTCTTGTTTTTCGTTCCATGCTTTTTTCTCCTGATCCTAAAGTACTATTGATTCCCGGTATTCGCCGAATTCTTCCCTCAGGACACCGGTAATCTCCCCAAGGGTCGCATATGCGTGTACGGCGTCAAGAATCAGCGGCATAAGGTTAACCGATTCATCTGCAGCACCCCGCTTTAAAGCGGCCAGGGCCGCTTCAACCTTGCTGCCGTCTCTGCTGTCCTTGATCTCTTCTATCTTCTTTATCTGTACATCGCGCAAGGCAGGATCAACCTTGAGCAGCCCCCTGGGCTCCTCTTCCTCTACGGTAAACTTGTTGACACCGACTACAATTCTCTCCCCTTTTTCCACCGCTTTCTGATATCTGTAGGCGGAATCCTGGATCTCCTTCTGAACATATCCGGCTTCAATTGCCCGTACCATACCGCCCATCTTTTCTATTTTTTCTATGTATTCAAGAGCTTCCTTCTCTATTTCATCGGTCATCTGTTCGACAAAATAAGAGCCTGCAAGGGGGTCAACAGTATTGGCTGCTCCTGATTCATGAGCAACGATCTGCTGAGTCCGTAATGCTACCCTGACCGAATCTTCCGTCGGCAGAGCAAGGGCCTCATCTTTGGAGTTAGTATGCAGACTCTGGGTTCCTCCAAGGACCGCAGCGAGGGTCTGTATTGTCACCCGGATTACATTGTTGTCCGGCTGTTGTGCAGTCAGGGTCGATCCTGCAGTCTGGGTATGAAACCGCATCATCATGGACTTTTCTTTCCTGGCGGAAAACTTCTCCTTCATTATCCGTGCCCAAATTCTTCGTGCAGCACGGTACTTGGCTGCCTCTTCAAAAAGATCATTGTGGGCATTGAAAAAGAAGGATAACCGTCCTGCAAACTGATCAACGTCGAGGCCGGTGCTCATTGCGTTGCGTACGTACTCTATCCCGTCTGCTATGGTAAAGGCAATCTCCTGAACGGCTGTGGACCCGGCTTCCCGTATATGATACCCCGATATACTTATGGTATTCCATTTGGGCACTTCTTTTGAGCAGAATTCAAAGGTGTTGTTAATGAGTCTCATGGACGGGGCCGGCGGGAATATATACGTACCTCTGGCAATATACTCTTTCAGAATATCATTTTGAATGGTTCCCCGAATTCTGTCCCTGGTAACTCCCTGCTTTTCAGCAACGGCAATGTACATTGCAAGCAGTATTGCTGCAGGGGCGTTTATGGTCATGGAGGTCGATACCTTGTCCAGGGGAATCCCTGAAAAGAGGATCTCCATATCTTTCAGACTGTCAATGGCAACTCCCACTTTGCCGACCTCCCCCATGCTGACCGGGTCATCTGAGTCATAACCTATCTGGGTCGGCAGGTCAAAGGCTATGGAGAGGCCTGTCTGCCCCTGATCAAGGAGATATTTGTACCGTTCATTTGATTCCTCAGCTGTGCCGAATCCTGCGTACTGTCTCATGGTCCATAACCGGCCGCGGTACATGGTAGGCTGAACACCTCTTGTGTAGGGATACTCGCCGGGAAAACCAAGCTTTTCCAGATAATCACCCTTTGATTCCTCTTGAGGCAGATAAAGTCTTTCTACCGGTTTATCTGATCCGGTGGTAAATGTCTCTTTTCTTTCAGGGAATTTCTGCAGAACCTTATTTAAAACAGATTCTTCCCATTCGGTTTTCCGGTTTTTGATCGATTCTTGCACTATATTGCTCCTACTGTATTATCACTATATAGACAAAGTATAACCCTATTTTGCATATACCGCCACTTATAAATTGAATACTGATCAAAAATAGTGTAAATTGACAGTATGAAAAAAGAAACACCTATACTCATTGTTGAGGATGAAGTCCTTTCTGCGATGTCTCTGCAGCAGGACTTGAAAAGGTCCGGATATACGAACAGCAGCTATGTTACCACCGGGGAAGATGCGCTTGCTCAGCTTCAAAATGATACTGCCGGTCTTGTTATAATGGACATCAGCCTTGGAGGGGGAATGTCGGGGATCGAGACGGCTGAGGTCATTGCTGCAGATAATAAAATCCCTGTTATTCTCGCTTCCGGATACAGTTACGCCGATTACAAAGACAGGGTTGAAGCTATTGAGAATGTTGTATTTTTAAAAAAACCCATTAGAAAAATGGAACTGTTAAAAATACTGGAAAGTATATAAGCAGCCGGCTGTTTCAGTCAGTTTGAAAAGAGCTCCATAACCTCATCCCTTGTAAACTCATAGTCTGTCCCGCAGTTATGGCAGGTGGTAACAAGGGGGAATGGCCCTTCCTTCATGATTTTCTCCTTCTCTTCACCCTTCAGGGATGAAAGAAAAGAACCGAACTTTTCTTTGCTGCAGCTGCAGCTGAAGGCTGTGTGTTTGTCAGCAATAATGCCTGGGGAAAAATCCTTAAAGGTATCAGTTACAAGATCTTCCACTCTGCCCTTTTCGGAGAAGAAAAGACCGATTGAAGGCATCTTCTTTACCCGGTCTTCCAAAGCTCCGAGGACCCCTCCGTCAGCCCCTGGAAGTTCCTGGAGAAACAGCCCTCCTGCACCGATGGCATCACCTTCCCTGTCGAACTTGATACTTATGGAAAAGAGGGTCTTTATCTGTTCCGATGTGTTGAAATAGAGAGCCAGATCCTGGGCGATATTTCCGTAGTTCAGCATGACCTGACCGGAGAAGGGGTGCCTGGCTCCTTCTATATACCTGGTTATTTTTAAAAAACCAGGGCCGAAGAACGGAGAGAGATCAAAACTTTCCAAAGGGGTGCCGATGGGTATTGGATTATTGAGCAGGTAACCTCTGATTCCGCCGTCTGCCGAAGCTTCTGTAGATATCCCTTTTATCGGTCCGCCGCACTCTATCATCATACCGATTCTGTCGTTCCCCTTTATCATGGATGTCAGTAGTCCCGTCCCTATGTATGCATGTCCAAGGGCCAGAGTCTCAAGAATGCCCAGGCCATGATTCACTCTCATCTGGTTTATCATTTTTGTTCCATGGAGGAGTGAACCCCGTACTGTTCCGTTTCCCAGCAGAAATATTTTCGTTCCATCCGGAGAAATCGAATTCAGATGATCGAGAAGTTTAGGGTTTTCTATGGCTTTTATAATCATCTTTCCATTCTACAGGAAAAGTCTTCTCATAACAATATTGAGCTCTTTACAAACCTCATGCTTTTGTCTATTAATTGGAAATGGAAGCACGAAATATCTTTAAAAACTTATCGCCCCTGGACCACCGTTATTATCTGTCCAACAGGGATCTTTTTGAGTCCCTGAGTAACTATCTCAGCGAAGAGGCAGTCGTTCGATACTGCCTTAAGGTCGAGATCGCTCTTTTGAAGATGCATGTAAAAATGAATGTATCCGATTATCACACCTACGATGATGTACTGGATAAACTTGAGAGTGAGATCACTCCGGAAGAGGTGTATCTTGAAGAAGAGAAAACCCGGCATAATCTGCGTGCTCTGGTAAATGTAATCAAGAGAAAAATCCCCGCAGGGATCAGTAATTATGTTCATCTTGGTGCAACCTCCGTTGATATACTGGATACTGCCCAGGCTCTGCGGATGAGAGATGCTGTGAGGAAGGTTGTTATTCCGCTGCTGACGGAGCTTCTGGAAGAGATTATTGAGATTTCTGACAGAGAAGCTGAAACACCCCAGGTGGGGAGAACGCATGGCCAGCATGCAGTACCCGTTACCCTGGGGTTTTCTTTTGCAGAATTTACCGCCCGGCTTGGGAAATCAATCCTGGAGCTGGAAAAACTGTCGGCAAACCTGCGGGGCAAGTTCGCAGGAGCTGTGGGTGCGTACAATGCATCCAGCCTTTTGGTAAAGGATCCTGTTGCTTTCGAAAAGGATTTTCTTAACACTCTGGGGATTGAACCTGCAGAGTATTCTACCCAGATGGTGGAACCTGAGTACCTCTTAAGGATGCTTCTGGAGCTTAACGTTGCTTTTGGGATAATCGCAAATCTTGCAGATGATCTGCGCCACCTGCAGAGAACGGAGATAGACGAACTTCGGGAGTTCTTTTCAAAAACCCAGGTGGGTTCCTCCACCATGCCCCAGAAAAGAAACCCATGGAATTCGGAGCATGTAAAGAGTTTGTGGAAAGCGTTTGCTCCCCGGGTAATGAGCTTTTATATGGATCAGATCTCCGAGCATCAGAGGGATATGAGCAATTCTGCATCCATGCGCTTTGTTGCGGATTATATTTCCGGTTTTACTGCCGCCTCTGCCAGAATGAAAAAGATCCTGGCCTCTGTGAGGGTAGACAGGGAGCGGTTGAAAAAGAACATAACCCTTCATGGGGATATGGTCCTGGCCGAAGCGGCTTATGTTCTGCTTTCACTTTCCGGTGATCCGGATGCACATGAAAGGGTGAGGAAACTTACGCTCTCCTGCGAAGAAACCGGTGAAAAACTTGTTGATGCACTAAAGCGTGATTCCGGAATATGGGATATGATATGCAGCCGTTTGGAAGCTACCACAGGGGTTGATGCGGAAGATTTTTTTTCCAACCCGTCGCTGTACCGGGGAAAATCAGTTGAAAAAGCCAGAATGCTGGCAGAAAGATACAGATCAATTGTTAAAGTGGTAAGAGGTAAATTGAAAAATGGCTGAGATACAACAGACGTACAGTTACGATGATATCCTCCTGGTTCCGGGCTATTCGGATGTTCTCCCCGGGGATGCACAGACAAAGACAACTCTGGTTTCGGGAATTGAACTTAACGTGCCGATTCTTTCCGCAGCAATGGATACGGTAACCGAGGATAAGCTGGCAATAGCCATGGCTCTTCAGGGGGGAGCGGGGGTTATCCACCGGAATCTTGCTCCCCATGAGCAGGCCCGGCAGGTAGGGAAGGTAAAAAGGTTTTTAAACTGGATAATAGACAATCCTGTAACGGTACATCCTTCTCAAACCATACGGGACGTTCAGGATATAATGAGAAGGTTTGCTGTTTCCGGACTTCCGGTTGTTGAAAACGGAAAGTTGGTGGGTATTATTACCGGAAGGGATTTAAGATTCTGTCAGGACTTTGACATGACGGTTAAAAGTGCAATGACCAAAGATCCGGTGGTTGCATCAGGTTCGCCTACTCCGGAAAGTGCCCGGGATAAATTCAACAAACACAGGATCGAGAAACTTCCTGTTACGGATGCTGAAGGCAGACTTACCGGTTTGATTACCGTTAAGGATATGGAGAAAAAGAGACTGTATCCCGAGGCCGCTCTGGATGTAAAAGGGCGATTGATTGCCGGAGCAGCTATTTCACCCATGGATTACACCAGAAGGCTCCCCCTGCTGATGGAACATAATGTGGATTTTGTTGTTATCGATACTGCCCATGGAGATGCAAAAAGTGTCCTTGATGCTGTAGCGGATATAAAGAAACGGTATCCGGTACCGGTTGTCGGCGGGAATACCGCAACAGCCGATGGAACAGCCAGGCCGATAGAAGCCGGTGCTGATGCGGTAAAGATTGGTGTCGGGCCAGGATCAATCTGTACAACGAGGGTTGTGGCCGGGGTAGGTGTTGCCCAGTTTTCAGCAGTTTTGGAATGTGCCGAAGAAGCGGATAAACACAATGTTCCCGTTATTGCAGACGGCGGAATAAAGTATTCCGGCGACATTGCAAAGGCCATTGCAGCAGGAGCGAGTACGGTAATGCTCGGGAACATGCTGGCAGGACTCAAGGAAGCACCGGGAAATGAAATTATATATGAAGGAAGGATATTTAAATCCTACCGGGGTATGGGATCCATTGGAGCCATCAAAGACGGTTCTGGAGACCGCTACCAGATAAAGGAGGGGGATTCCCCGGTTCCTGAGGGTATCGAGGGACGAGTCCCTTTCAAGGGGGAACTGCAGCCCTTTATATACCAGCTTGTTTCAGGGCTTAAGAAAGGGATGAGTTACTGCGGCTGCGGGGATATCGAATCCTTTAAGAAGTATAAAAGGTTTGTAAGAATAACCTCTGCAGGTCTTAAGGAAAGTCATCCTCATGATGTTTCCATCACGAGGGAAGCTCCCAATTATTCAAAATAGGTATTCAGACAGGAGAGGGAAAAGATGAAACGGGCTTTATTGAGTGTTTACAACAAAAAAGGGATAGCTGAGTTTGCAGATTTCCTTGAGAGAAGGGGGATCGAGCTGCTTTCCACCGGGGGGACATTCCGCCATTTGAAAGAGCGGGGTATCCCGGTAACCGAGGTCAGCGAGATGACGGGATTTCCCGAGATACTTGACGGGAGAGTAAAAACCCTGCACCCGAAAGTTCATGGCGGGCTGCTTGCCAGACGGGACAACAGGGAAGACATGGATACAATTGAAAGAGAAGGAATTATTCCGATTGATATCCTTGTGGTCAATCTGTATCCTTTTTTTGAGAAATATAAAAGTGATCTCTCCTTTGAAGAGAAACTTGAGTTTATTGATATCGGCGGTCCGACAATGCTCCGGGCTGCAGCCAAAAACTTCAAAGATGTTGTCGTAATCTCCGATCCTGATGATTACCGGGGGGTGAGGGAACGGCTTGAAGCATCGGATAATGTGGATTTTGCCTACCGGAAACATCTTGCAGGGAAAGTCTTCAATCTGATGAGCAGCTACGATGCTGCGGTCTCTGCATTCCTTTTGGAAGACGGGCTTCCCCTTTTCTTGAGAGGTTCCTTTGAGAAGACAAAGGATCTCCGGTACGGGGAAAATCCCCATCAGAAATCAGCTTTTTACAGCTCCCTGCTTGGAGAAGGGGGAATGAACAGTTTTGTGCAGCTTCATGGAAAGGATCTC
Source organism: Spirochaetota bacterium (assembly GCA_003641695.1). GTDB lineage: Bacteria > Spirochaetota > Spirochaetia > B11-G9 > B11-G9 > B11-G9. The sequence goes on along the minus strand of QNBL01000011.1, from coordinate 7,458 downwards.
TCCTATAACAACTACCGGGATATGGATAGTGCATGGAAGGTTGTCTGTGAGTTTGAAGAAACCGCATGCTGCGGGCTTAAACACAATACCCCCTGCGGTGCTGCCGTTGCCGAAACGGTATTTGAAGCGTACACAAGGGCTTACGAAGGGGATCCTGTTTCGATTTTCGGAGGAATTGTTGCGTTTAACCGGACAGTGGATGCCAAGACAGCTGAGAAAATGAGCGGGATCTTTCTTGAAGTAGTTATTGCTCCTGATTTTAACGAAGATGCTCTGGAAATTCTAAAGTCCAGGAAGAATATCCGTTTGATCAAGGCGGGAGCACAACCTTCAGATTATACTGAAATGGTTACGGTTGACGGGGGAATTCTTGTTCAGGAACGGGATGTATTAACCGCTGACAAACTTGAAGTTGTAACTGCTGTTTCGGTAACAGAAAAACAGAGGGAAGATCTGCTGTTTGGAGAGAAAATCTGCAGATATGTAAAATCCAATGCTATTATAGTTGTAAAGGATAAACAGGTCCTCGGTGTCGGTTCAGGCCAGGTGAACAGAATATGGGCTGCTGAACAGGCTCTCCAGCGGGCTGCTGAAAAAGGAATAAAGGAAGCAGTTCTTGTTTCGGATGCCTTTATGCCTTTTAAGGACGTTGCTGAGGAAGCAGTCAAGTACGGTATTGCTGCAATCCTTCAGCCGGGAGGATCGCTCAGGGACAAGGACTCCATTGAAGTCTGCAACAATGCGGGGATCCCCATGGTTTTCTCCGGATTAAGGCACTTTAAGCATTAAACTGATACAATGCTTATTGTTCCCATAAAAAGAATTTATAACAAAAAACTGGAAAATTTCTGACGCTTTCGATATAATGAGCAGTCTTGAAAAACTATATAGAGGAAGGAATATGAGTGATTTTGTGTTAGCTCTGGTGATTATAGCCGGCGGGAGTCTGTTGGCTTTAGGGTATTCACTTGTAAGAGCACGATGGATTTATAAACAGCCGGTGGAAAACAAAACTCTTAAACGGATAAGCGGTTATATTTCTGAAGGGGCAATGACGTTTTTAATGCGGGAGTACAAGGTACTTATCCCCTTTGTGGGATTTGTTGCTCTGTTCCTCGCGCTTGCAAATAAGGGGATGCTTCGGTACCAGGCTGTTTCTTTTGTAACCGGGGCATCAGCATCGGCTCTGGCGGGCTTTATTGGAATGCGGGTGGCAACCGCATCCAACTCCAGAACTACCCATGCAGCCCAGGGGGGGCTTGTTCCGGCTTTGAAGGTAGCCTTTACCGGGGGAAGTATAATGGGAATGAGTGTTGTGGGACTTGCAATGTTCGGACTCTTTATCCTTTTAACTCTGGGAAAGATTTTCCTCGGCGGAACAACCGTAATAATGGCAGATACCATTCTTCCGGTGATATCAGGATTCAGCCTCGGTGCAAGCTCCATGGCTCTGTTTGCCAGAGTCGGCGGGGGGATCTTTACCAAAGCTGCTGATGTCGGTGCTGACCTTGTGGGGAAGGTTGAGGCCGGAATCCCTGAGGACGATCACCGTAATCCTGCAACAATTGCGGATAACGTTGGAGACAACGTTGGTGATGTGGCCGGAATGGGAGCGGACCTGTTCGAGTCCTATGTAGGTTCCATAATAGGGTCAATGATCCTTGGTATTGGCGTTGCGGGAAGTGATGTCTTTAGAATGAAGCTGGCACTGTTCCCGCTTATTCTTTCCGCAGCAGGAATTCTGGCGGCACTTATAGGGATAGGTCTGGTACGGGTAAAATCGGGGAAATCTGCCCAGAGTGCCCTCAACCGGGGCACCTTCGGTGCAGCCGGAATTGCAGCTCTGTTTTCCTTTATCCTGGCTTTTTTCTTTTTAAAGGGAGAAGGAGATATCAGTTATGTAAGTATTTTCTTTGCCTCTGTTATCGGTATGGTAGCGGGTAGTCTTATTGGTATCCTCACAGAACATTATACAGGAACAGATACAAAGCCTGTTAAGAAAATTGTAAAGGCTTGTGAAACAGGTGCAGCTACAACCATTATTACCGGTATGGGTGTAGGTATGATGTCGGCATTTTTTCCCATTGTTGTAATAACAGCAGCCATTCTATTAAGCCATTTTGTCGCCGGTCTATACGGAGTAGCAATTGCCGCTCTGGGAATGCTCATGACTCTCGGGGTTCAGCTGGCAGTAGACGCTTACGGACCGATTGCGGATAACGCCGGCGGACTTGCTGAAATGTCTGAATTCCCCCCGGAGGTACGGGAGGTAACAGACGAACTGGATGCAGTCGGTAATACAACCGCTGCAATAGGAAAAGGGTTTGCCATAGGTTCAGCAGCACTGACATCAATTATCCTTTTCTCGGCTTTCAAGGAACAGGTGGGGCTTAAGGTTGTCGATCTAATGGGTGTCAGGGTTATTACCGGGATTCTTTTTGGAGCTGTGCTGCCCTATTTATTTTCTTCAATGGCAATGAATGCTGTCGGCGAAGCAGCTTTTGCAATGATAGAAGAGGTGCGGCGTCAATTCAGGGAGAAACCCGGAATCCTCGACGAAACAGAAGAGCCTGATTATAGAAGGTGTGTTGACATATCGACAGCTTCCGCTCTTAAAGAGATGCTTTTGCCTGGTATTATTGCGGTTGTTACACCGGTACTTATCGGGTTTCTGGGAGGTCCCAAGATGCTCTCCGGTACTCTTATCGGGGTTACTGCTTCCGGTGTTGTTCTCGCCATTTTTATGGCTAATTCCGGAGGGGCCTGGGATAATGCAAAAAAAATGATAGAAAACGGAAGCAGCCAGGGTAAGGGGTCTGAAGCCCACAAGGCTGCTGTTGTAGGAGATACTGTAGGAGACCCATTCAAGGATACAGCCGGTCCTTCCTTGAATATTCTGATTAAACTCATGGCAATTATCTCGCTGGTAATTGCACCGATGTTAAAAAATTACTGGGGGTTGTAGAATGGATTATGAAAAAAGACTATACATGATTCTTTATCCGAACGAGGCGCTGGTAGCTTCCCAGCTGTCTCCGGAGATGTTTGCACGGCATTACACTGCCGGTTCCAGCAGGCATTACTCCGGAAAAGTTATCTTTGCAGAGCTGGACAGCACTTTTAGGAACGATTATTTCAAGATTGATGAAATAATGAAGGTTGTTGTTCCTCATGAGGACGGAACTCCCAAAGCAACGAAGTTTATCTCCTCCTACAGAGTCCTTGAGCATGTCGACTTTAGTGCATTGAGAATGCTGTATATCACTTCCCAGGAAGGGTATTGTCTTGGTCTGGCGCCCGGTGCATGTGACGATGACATGAAGGATCATGTAGCCCTGTACGCTGAGATCTCCCCCATGAGAATGCTTGTTTTATCAGAGATGAACAAAAAGGATTTTGGAAACTACATTACGGATCCGCAAAACAACAAGAGTGCACCTAAACAGTTTTTTACACAGCTGGATATTGATGTTGTTGATTTTGTGAACAAATTTGAGCAGAACCCCTTTGAGCCGTCTCCTATACCGGAGCTTCATCCGTCTACAATCAGGGACGGCTTTTATGAACTCAAGAAGTACCCTGCAAAACATAACAAGGGGCTTTCCCTATCGAGCAGTCTGGACAACTTTTCCTACAAGTTGATCCGAAACGGGTTTGCATTCGCCGGAGGCGGTGAGTGTCTGCATTATCAGTTTCCGGATTATAAAACCATAGAGAAAGATCATTACAAGTTCTGGAGAACAATGTAGTTAATGCTGCCGCCCGGTAACCGGGCGGTTTTTCATACGGTCAGGAGTTCAATATTGTTATTGTTGCAGAAAGTCCGGTACTTGTCAGGTATTCCCTCATCGGTAATGACTGTGTCAAAATCCTGTAATTCGGCAAAGTAGGTACTGTGAACAATATCGAATTTGGAAGAATCGGCTACCAGTACCTTTTTCATGGAAGAACCCATAATTGTTTTTTTCGTTTCCCTTTCATAACTGTTGGAACAGGTGACGCCTAAAGACAGGCTTATTCCGCTGGCGGAAACAAACGCGATGGCCGCCCGGTTTTTTTTAAGGATGCTTATTCCCTCTTCGCTTTCAAACATCAAAGTGTTTCTGTGAAAGTATCCGCCGGGAAAGATAATCTTGCTCTTTTTCAGTTTTGAAACATGTATAAGGGTATTCAGGGTAAAGCAGACAATACTCAGGGAATATTCAGGATTGAGTGACTGTGAAATGTACTCTGTAGTAGAACCGGTATCAAGAATAAGTGAATCATTATTCTTGAGCATGAGTGCTGCTTTTAATCCAATCCTCTTTTTTTCCTCACACATTATGCTTGTTGCATCTGCCAGGGTATATTCTTTCCAGTTTTCTCTGCGTTGTGAATCGGGCAGCATAATACCGCCGTGAAATACTTCTACCTTTTTTTCTCTTTCAAGGATTTCTATATCTCTGCGGATTGTCATGTGTGAAACTTCAATGAGCTGAGCCAGTTTATTAACAGTTGCGGGATTCGAAAGTTTAAGTATGCTGAGGATTTTTTCCAGCCGTTCTTCCTGTTTGCTTATCATTGGTACCGTACCTTACAAATTATGCTGTTAAAAAATTAACACAAAATCACTAATTTAACAAGATAATTTTTTTTATAATAATCAACTTCCACTTAATTTTCGTGCACAGCTCTTGACACACAGACAGAAGATGGTATACTGAAAATAATGTTAAAAAAATAACATTTTAGGGAGGTCCTATGGAAGAAAAACAGGGAAATGCCCTGGGCATGATAGAAACCAGAGGTTTTGCAGCGGTGGTTGAAGCTTCTGATGCCATGGTAAAGGCGGCAAAGGTAGAACTTAAAAGATATGAGGAGACTGGAGGCGGATATATAACAGCGGTAATCCGCGGTGATGTAGCTGCTGTCCGGGCAGCGCTTGATGCCGGGAGTAAAGCTGCGGAACGGGTGGGAGAAGTTATATCTGTACACCTGATTCCCCGTCCTGATAAAACTGTTGATTCAGTTTTACCACTTAATTAGGTGGAGATGAATATGGATAATGTGGAATTAAGAACGTACAATTTTATAGATTCACTGCAGCTGCAGATGGCATCATATATGTGTACGATTTCAAAAGGATATTTTCCTGTGGCTGGACAGTCATGTGCAATTATAGAAATTGCACCGGGAATAGAGATTAACCGGCTTACCGATGTTGCTTTGAAGTCGACAGGGGTTCATCCGGGTATTCAGGTTGTAGAAAGATCTTTTGGATTACTTGAGGTTCATTCAGATAATCAAGGGGATGCACGGCAGGCAGGACAGGCCGTCCTGGATGTCCTGGGGCTTGAAGAAACCGATAGAATGAAACCAGGAATTTTAACGAGTCAGCTTATTAAAAACATAAGTGATCATCATGCCCAGCTTATCAACAAGGTACGATACGGTAACATGGTTTTGCGGGGAGATACGCTCTTCATTCTGGAAATTGAACCGGCAGGATATGCGTACTATGCTGCAAATGAAGCCGAGAAAGCATCGCAAATCAATATAATTAATGTCACCGGCTATGGGAAATATGGAAGAATATACATTGCCGGAAAAGAATCTGAGGTACTGGTCAGTAAAGATATAGTAGAATCACGATTGGCAGATATTGCAGGTAAAGAGTAGGGAGTAGAAAATGAATATAACTGGAAATGCACTTGGAATGATAGAAACAAAGGGCTTTGCCGCCATGGTGGAAGCTTCTGATGCAATGATAAAGGCAGCTGCAGTTGAATTGGCAGGATATAAAAAAATAGGCGGCGGTTATACAACAGCAATAATCCGCGGTGATGTAGCTGCAGTCCGTGCAGCTCTTGATGCAGGAAACCGTGCAGCTGAAAGGGTTGGGGAAATTGTGTCTGTGCATATAATACCCCGGCCCCATGAGAGCGTAGATGCTGTTTTCCCTCTTGGGCGGAATAAGGTAAAGAAATAACCGATGGTACTCGCACGTGTTGTAGGTACAGTTGTTTCCAGTGCCAAGGAACCGCGCCTTGAGGGTATGAAACTGCTTGTTTTGGAGAAAATTAATCCCTTGAATATGGAGGGTACCGGTAGTTTTGTTATTGCTCTCGATTCGGTGGAAGCGGGAGAAGGGGAGCTGGTCTTTTATGTGAGCGGAAGCAGTTCACGTCAAACAGAACTGACTTCCGGGAAACCAACTGATGCTACGGTTATCGGCATTGTCGATACCCTGGAAGTTGGCGGGGTTTCAATATTTCAAAAAGACAGGGATGCAACATGATTTTAGCCCGTGTAAAAGGGACTATGGTGACTACCCGCCGGGCTCAAAAAGCTCAGGGGGCACGGTATCTTATTGTGACACCCTGTACTCCTGATGGAAAAGAAGCTGGTCCAGCCTTTGTGGCTCTTGATACTATGGGCTCCGGTCCGGGGGAAGTTGTTCTTGTTTCCCAGGGAAGTTCTGCCCGGCAGACAGAAGAAACAAAAGATAGACCTGTGGATGCGGTAATTATTGGTATAGTTGATCTGGTAGAAGAAAAGGGAAAGCTGGTTTTTAAAAAATGAAAATAAATGTATTAGGCATCCTTGAATTAAAGAGTATTGCTGACGGTCTTATTGCCCTTGATGGAATGGTTAAAGCTGCTCCTGTATCAGTTTTAAAAGCGGAAGTGGTTAATCCGGGGAAGTATCTCATAATTGTATATGGGGATGTAGCTTCGGTGGATTATGCCATGGAACGGGGACGTACTCTTGGAAATCCATCATTGATAGATCATCTGTTTTTAAAAAATATTGATGAACACCTTATCGAAGTACTTCTAAAGAATGCTCCTGCAGTCCAGCATGAAGATGAAGAATCTTTGGGGATTCTGGAAACTTTGTCAGTAGCATCCTGTATTGAAGCTGCTGATCTCGCTGTCAAAGCAACTGGTGTTAAAATACTTAAACTATTAATAGGAAATGAACTTGGCGGTAAAGCAGTGCTTTCATTTTCCGGTACTCTTGGAGAAGTTGAAGATGCCATGCATGTTATTGTTCCGTATGCTGAACAAAAAGGACAATTATACCGTAACGTTGTATTAACAGGACCTCATGCCGACATGAGAGGATTTGTATATGGAAATTGATGAAAAGGTAATAAAGGGTATTGTTGAAAAGGTAGTAGAACAATTTTCGGTTGCTGAGGGATCTGACCGGGAAGTAAGACACTTTTCCGGGGTTTTTGATACCATGGAAGAAGCTGTGTACCAGGCTTCAAAAGCTTTTAAGAAATTTGCCGAAGTATCTTTGGAAACACGGAGAATCATGATTGCTGCAATGCGCCAGGCTGTGGAAGACAATGTGGAACAGCTTGCAGCACAGGCTGTGGATGAGACAGGAATGGGCAGGGTGGCAGATAAAATACAAAAAAACCTTTTAGCTGCCCGCAGTACTCCGGGAGTTGAAGATGTTCAGCCGGAT
>QNBL01000010.1 GCA_003641695.1 Spirochaetota bacterium | reverse complement strand
GCTCTTATTCCTGTTACAAAAAAAGCAATGAAGGCGGGAATAAAAGTGATGTCCTTTGATTCCGGAATCAATGTGGGCGGAAGACTGGTTGACCTTGTTCCTTCTGTAGAAGAACTCATTGGACGCCAGCAGGTTCAGCTTATTGCAGAGCTAACCGGTAATAAAGGTAAGATCGGTATTGTATCTGCAACCAGTCAGGCTACAAATCAGAATGCATGGATCAAATGGATGTACGAAGAAATAAAAAAACCTGAGTACAAAGATATGGAGATTGTAGAAGTTGCATACGGTGATGATGCTGCAGACAAAAGTTACCGTGAGGCTGTTGGTTTAATGCAGAAATATCCCGATCTCGCTGGAATTATTTCTCCTACAACAATAGGTGTTCTTGCAAGTGCAAAAGCTATTGAGGATGAAGGGAAGCAGGGTAAGGTTCAGCTTACCGGGCTCGGTCTTCCTTCAGAGATGCAGCACTACATCGAAGATGGAACATGCCGGCAGATGGCTCTCTGGAACCCGATAGATCTTGGTTATACTTCGACTTATATCATGGAAGCTCTTATTACAGGCAAAATTACCGGTAAAGAGGGCGATAAAGTTGATGCCGGAAGAATGGGCACTATTACCATTGGTAAAGATGGTATGGCAGTTATGGGCACGCCATTTGTATTCAACAAAGATAATATTGCAAAGTTTGCAGCAATGTTCTAGGACTTCGTGCCGGATAACCAATAAGCGGATCTGATTTAATCGGATCCGCTTCTTTTAACTATTATAGGAGTATCATTTTGTCACAACCCATGTTGAGGCTGGAAAAAATATCAAAATATTTTCCGGGAATTAAAGCGTTAGATGATGTGCACCTGGTATTACATCCGGGAGAAGTTCATGCTCTGGTGGGCGAGAACGGAGCGGGGAAATCGACTCTGGTGAAAATAATAACAGGGGTATATCAGCCAACAAATGGAAAAATATATTACAAGGGTGAAGAACTTGATTTTGCAAATGCCCTGGAAGCTCAGAAACACGGGATAGCCGCTATTCATCAGGAGGCATCCATGTTTCCTGAGTTATCGGTAACCGAGAACATTTTTATGGGCCATCATATAAAGCACCGAGGGCGTATAGACTGGAAGGAGATGCGAAATCATACAGCTGCTCTTCTTGAAAGAATGGATCTCAACATTAATCCTTCTACCACAGTCAAGAATTTAAGTACAGCTGAACGGCATATGGTTGAGATAGCAAAAGCTCTTTCCATTGACGCGGATCTTGTAATAATGGACGAACCTACATCAGCTCTTAGTCTGCGGGAAATAGAAGATCTTTACAAAATTATCCGCCAGCTTAAGGATGCAGGAAAAGCAGTGTTGTTCATATCGCATAAGTTCGATGAAATATTTGAAATATGCGATAAGTATACTGTCTTTAGGGATGGGAAGTATATCGGTGAAGGTCCTGTCGAGAAATCAGCTCTTGATAAAATTATTACCATGATGGTTGGACGTTCTCTGGATCAGATGTTTCCCAAAGCAGAAGTAAAAATTACTGATCCCATTCTTGAAGTAAAGAATTTTACAAGGACAGGTTATTTCAAAGATATCAGTTTTACCTTGAGAAAAGGGGAGATTTTGGGATTCTTCGGGCTGGTCGGTGCAGGCAGAACAGAGATTATGCGGGCTCTGTTTGGAATAGATAAAGCATCTTCCGGTGAGGTGGTTTTTAAAGGTAAACAGGTTGCAATACACAACCCGAAAACAGCCATGAAACTGGGGATTGTTTATATACCCGAAGACAGACATGAACAGGGAGCCATTCAGGATATGAGTATTACCCATAATATAACGCTGCCTGTTATCGATGAACTTAGCCCTCTGGGTATTACACGAAAGGCTGCAGAACAGGAAACGGTACAGAAGTATGGAACCTTGATGGAGATTAAGGCCGCAAGCTGGGATGTAGCATTAAATACCCTTTCCGGGGGTAATCAGCAGAAGGTTGTTATTGCCAAATGGCTGGCCACGCATCCAAAGGTACTCATAATGGACGAACCGACAAAAGGAATTGATGTCGCTACTAAAGCGGCTGTGCACCGGTTTGTTTCCTCAATGGCTGAAAAGGGCCTTGCTGTAATACTTGTCTCATCCGAGCTGCCTGAGATAGAAGGGATGTCGGACAGGATTATCGTTATGCATGAAGGACGTGTTACAGCAGAGTATGAAAGGGGTCAGGTCGATTCGGAAACAATAATCAGAGCTGCCACAGGTAATTTAAAGGAGCAGAGTGCATGAAAGAATTATTACGGAAGAGGGAATTTACCCTTCTTGTTATTATAGCATTTGTTCTTGTACTGATTGTTATCAGGGTTCCCGCCTTTCTGGAGATGGAAAATGTTTTAAGGATTGTAAATGACACCTCAATTCTTATAATGGTCTCTCTCGGGCAGCTTGCAATTATAGTAACCGGAGGGATTGATCTTTCCGTTGGATCCATTATTGCCTTTTCCGGGATGGCTGCATCCATGCTTAATCAGTATCACCCGGATATTTCGGTATTTATAGTACTTCTGGTTGGCATAGGGGTAGGTACCGGATTGGGAATGTTTAATGCCCTTATTATTGCTTTCGGTAAGGTGCCTCCCATAATAGCAACCCTGGGAACCTTGAGTGTTTTCAGAGGGTTTACTTTTGTGTTGAGTAAAGGGCAGTGGGTTACAGCTCATGAAATGACGGAAAAGTATATGAACCTTCCTCATGGACATTTCCTGGGTCTTACCAATTTGATTTGGTTCGGTATTATCGTTTCCCTTTTAATGTACGGATTCATGAGATACACAAGAACAGGCCGGGAGGTATATGCTATTGGGGGGAACAAGACTGCTGCACTCTTCGTGGGCGTCAGTGAAAAAAAAATACAGTTTGTTGTTTATACCCTTATGGGTATTCTTGCAGGATTGGCTGGAGTTATGTGGACGGCACGTTTCGCTGCGGCGGTAAATGAAACTGCAATAGGGTTTGAACTTCAGACAGTTGCAGCCTGTGTTTTGGGTGGTGTAAGCATAGCCGGCGGTTCAGGAACGGTTGTAGGGGTTGTCCTGGGTGCTCTATTTCTGGGAATTATAACCAACGCTCTGCCGGTAGTAAAGCTTTCCCCCTTTTACCAAATGGGTTTACAGGGAGTTGTCGTCCTGGGAGCTATGGTAGTAAATAGCCTTTCAGCAAAAAGAGAAGAGAAAAGACTGCTCGAAAGGAGACTTGACTGATGGCTGAATATAAAAAATCTCTTGTAGATACATCGAGACTTGTAAGAGACAGAACAACAAAAAGCAGAATTGTTGATTTTATAACCCGATGGGAATTCATTATATTTGCTTTGATTGTATTTGAAGTAATTGTGTTTTCAAATCTAACCCCCTATTTTCTTGATACCTTTAATCTCCTGAATACCACTTTTAATTTCTCAGAAAAAGCAATTCTTGCTTTGCCCATGATTTTTATTATTCTATGCGGAGATATTGATATTTCGGTTGCTGCAATTATAGCTCTCTCCTCTTTTACGATGGGATTTGCTGCAGCTCATGGAGCTGGAACGGGAACTCTGATTATTGTAGGACTCTTATCAGGACTTGCAGCAGGCTTGTTTAACGGAGTCTTTGTTGCAATTCTTGGAATGCCTTCCATTGCGGTAACTCTTGCTACTCAGTCAATATTTAGAGGTATCCCCCAGGCTATTCTTGAAGATCAGGCTTATACCCATTATCCGGAGGGTTTTGGATACTTTGGTCAGGGATATATCGGAAACAGTATGCTCCCCTTTGAATTTTTCCTTTTTCTTGTTCTTGCAGTTATTACGGGGTTCGTGATTCATAAAACAACCTATGGAAGAAAGCTCTATGCTATAGGTAACAGTGCGACTGCTTCCAAATTTTCCGGTATCCCGGTAAGGAGAATCAGGATGATTAATTTTGCCCTTACCGGCCTGTTTGCCGGGATTGCGGCAATTCTCTTGACATCGAGGATTGGATCAACAAGACCAAATATTGCCCTGGGTTATGAACTTGAAGCTATTACACTAGTTGTCCTGGGGGGTGTTTCAATTACCGGGGGTAAAGGAAATATTTTCGGTGTTATTTTGGCTGTATTCCTTTTGGGGTATTTGAAGTTCGGTATGGCTCTTTTAAACATGTCGGCAAAAATAATGATAATTACAACTGGTGCTTTGCTTATAGTAGCAGTTCTTATACCTGAGTTTATAAGCATTAGAAAAAAGAAGAATAAACTTAAAAAACAGAAAAAAGATGAGAATACTGAGGAGGTAGCATGACTTCAAAGGCTAGAGTTCTAGGGGCATTTCACAAGATGGATGGAAGACCTGACCGTCCGCCTTTGCAGTTTGATTTATGCCGTCAGCTGACCGATCATTTTGGGAAAAAACTCGGGATAGAACCGGATTACTCACTAAGTTACTATGAGGATCTGACATACAGAATCTCTGCAAATGAGATTAGAACAAAGATGGGGAGCGACTGTATCGTAGTCGGTGGTACTGTTGCGTCAGATTTTGAGATAAAGACGGTCAGAGAAAATGTAACCCTGAATGAGTTCGGCATGGAAATGAAACCGAGTGATCTTTATGTGGACGTGGTAAAATGCCCCCTTGCCGAAGCGGGAAGTGTTGAGGATATAGAAAAATATCAGTTTCCCGATCCTTATGCACCGGGACGATTCGATAAAGCGAAAAGGGATATTGAAAAATACGGCAAGGAATATTTCGTAATCGGTGATGTGGAACTGAGCATATTTGAAATGGCATGGCATCTGACAGGGATGACGGAGTATATGATCCCGATGGCAATGGGAGAATCGTGGATAGAGCTTTTGAATGACAAGGTTGAAGCATGGACTTTCGGATTGGCAAAGCAGCTTGCGGAGCTGGGGGTTGATGCCCTATGGTTTGGAGAGGATCTTGGAACTCAGACTTCAATGCTTATAAGTCCTGATATGTGGAGGGAGAAATTTAAACCACGGTATCATCGGATGATAAAGAAACTCAAGAAAATCAATCCTGATGTAATGATAATAATGCATTCTGACGGAGCGGTAGCTCCTTTAATAGATGATTTTATTGAGATGGGTATAGAAGTCTATAACCCTGTGCAGCCTAATGTCCCGGGGTCTGATCCTAACGAGCTTGTTGAGAAATACGGCGGTAAAATAAATTTTTTCGGAGGTATTGATCAGCAGGAACTTCTTCCTTCCGGGGACAAAGCAGCGCTTAAAAAAGAGATAGAAGAGAGAGCTTCCATTATGGCTAAAGACGGCGGCTATTTAATGGCTCCTGCTCATATTATTCAGGCGGATGTAAGTCCGGATATGGTTGAAGCAATGATTGAAAATATAAAGGATATAAAGTTATGAAAGTTGCTTTTAAAATGAAACTTAAACCCGGCTTTAAAGATGAGTATAAAAGACGGCATGATGAGCTGTGGCCGGAATTAAAGAAACTGCTTAAGGATCAGGGAGTTTCCGATTATTCAATATTCTTCGATGAAGAAACAAACATACTTTTCGGAGTGCAGAATCAGGAGGGGGAGAGTTCCTCACAGGATCTCGGGAATCTTGAAATGGTTCAAAAGTGGTGGGCGTATATGGCGGATATTATGGAGACCAATCCCGATAACTCGCCGGTAACTGTTCCTTTGGAAGAAGTTTTTTATATGGCGTAAAGTTATGGAATGGGGGAACCCTGTTATACCGATTAACGAATATTCCGCCCGATGGGAAAAAGTACGATCGCTGATGAAAGAACTTGAACTTGATAATGTTCTTGCTTATGCGGATGATAGGGCCGGAGCGGAAGGGGCGTTACAGTCGGAGATCCGGGGGAAAAGATAAAAAGAGCTCTTTTTACTGTTGAGGCAATAGGCCGGCGGATTGTTGAGGAAGCCGGACATATTGTTACGGAAAACGGGGCGGAGAAGCTCGTTTCAATGCCGGATATTATAAATTACGGAGGATCATAATGAATAGTATTGAATTGTATAATAACGCAAAGGAAAGATATGCCGAAATAGGGGTGGATGCGGACAAGGCTTTGGAAAAGCTGAAGGAAATAGCATTGTCTCTGCATTGCTGGCAGACGGATGATGTCGGCGGGTTTGAAACTCCGGATGCACAGCTTGCAGGAGGGGGCATACAGGTAACCGGGAATTATCCCGGGAAATCGGGGACAATAGAGGAAATGAGATCGGATCTTGATAAGGTTTATTCACTGCTGCCGGGAACACACCGCCTCAGTCTCCATGCCATTTACGGAGAGTTTGGCGGGAAAAAAGTTGACAGGGACGAAATTGAACCGGAGCATTTCAAGGGCTGGATTGACTGGGGAAAAGAGAAAGGGATAAAGCTGGATTTTAACGGAACTTTCTTTTCCCATCCGAAAGCTGAAAGGGGATTCACACTTGCGAGTCCGGATAAGGGAATACGTGATTTCTGGATAGAACACGGGAAAAGAAGCAGAAAGATTGCAGCTGCTTTTGGGCGTGCCCAGGACGACCCGTCCATTTTAAATACCTGGATTCCGGACGGTATGAAAGATCTGCCCGTAAACAGATTAAAGTACCGTTCAATATTAAAAGAGTCTCTTGACGAAATGTATTCGGAAAAAATTCCCAAAGCAGCAATGAAAGATGCGGTTGAGACAAAACTTTTCGGTATTGGAAGCGAATCCTACGTTGTCGGTTCCCACGAGTTTTACATGGGTTATGCTTTGAAAAATAATAAAATAGCAACTCTTGACCTGGGACATTTCCATCCCACCGAATTGATAGCGGACAAGCTCTCTTCAATGTATCTTTTTTTTGATGAGCTTCTTCTCCATGTAAGCCGGCCGGTAAGATGGGACAGTGATCATGTTGTTATCCTTAATGATGATATACGCTATTTGGCAGAGGAAATTATCAGGTGTGATAAACTGGATAAAACCCACATTGGACTTGATTTCTTTGACGGAACCATGAACAGGATTGGCGCTTATGCCATAGGTGCGCGGGCAACTTTAAAGGGTCTTCTGCTTGGACTTCTTGAACCGGCAGAACTGCTTAACAAGTATGATGCAGACGGGAATGCCTTTGCAAGGCTTGCCCTTATTGAAGAATTGAAGTTTATGCCTTTTGGGGATGTTTGGAACTATTACTGTGAAACAGCAGGAGTGCCTAGTGATAGACAGCTTATTCCTGATGTTATGGAGTATGAGAAAAAAGTACTGTTAAAGAGGATTTGATGGATAATAAAATACCGGAAGAATACATGAATATTTTAATAGATATTTCAAGAAAGTATGGAAATAACAGGAATTATGTTCTGGCAGGAGGAGGCAATACTTCCTGGAAGTCGGAATCTGTCATGGCTGTGAAGGCTTCCGGAACAGAATTGGGAACTATCGGTAAAGACGGATTTGTGATGCTTGATATGAAAAGACTGAATAAAATCCGTACAGCATTGTATTCTGAAAGCAGGGAAAAAAGAGAGGAACTGGTATTGGCAGATTTAATGGCTTCAAGGTTTGATGGAGAAAATGGCCGGCCAAGTGTAGAATCCCTTCTACATGGAATAATCCCTGCCCGACTTGTAGTTCACACGCATCCTGCGGTTGTTAACAGCTTGACATGTTCCAAAAACGGCGAGAAGAAAGCAGAGGAGATTTTCTCCGGCAGGCATATCTGGGTCCCGCTGGTTGATCCCGGATATGTTCTGGCAAAAACTGTGGATGAAAGATTGGCAGAATGGACTGCATCCCATGGAGGAGCACTGCCTGATTATATTTTTCTGGCAAATCACGGGGTTTTTGTATGGGGAGATACGCCTGAAGAAGTCGATAAAAAATACGGGAAGCTTTTTGAAATTCTTGAGAATGAGATCGCTGATACTTCCCCGGTGGAAACCGATGATAATGAATATATTCCTGATGATCTTCTGAAAGATATAGGTAGATTAGCCGGTGAGAACGGGAATGCCTTATTTACAACCGGGGAAGAAATACGCGGATTGCTTAAAACGGAAGACAAATACGGATTGCTGATGAAGTCATTAACACCGGATCATATAGTTTATATGGGGCATCTGCCCCTTGTCGCGGAATACAAAGAACGTGATGTTTTTTTTGAGAGAATAAAACAGGATTATAAAGTTTTCTATAAAAAGTGGGGGAAACAGGCAAAGACGATTCTGGTGCCGGGTAAGGGATTCATTTCCATCGGTACAAGTCCTAAAGCGTCAGAGAAATCCAGGCTGCTTATGCTCGATGCAATACGTGTTATCCGCATGACGTCATCATTCGGCGGGCCGGAATATATGACTGACGAAAAGGTGCGGTTTATTAATACATGGGAGGTCGAAAAATACAGAGAAAGGCAGGCAGGGTAAAACCAGCTTGAAAATTTACATTATACTACGTTTCTTCAAAACAAAATACAGAGTTCCCCTCGTTTAAACGTGTCTCTATGATTACTGAAGCGGGTTCATTGCCCGTATTGCTTATTTTGTTGTAGAGAAGTTCAACGCAGCTTCTCCCTATTTGATCAAAATCCTGCTCTACAGAGGTAAGGTTTAATTCTTCTGTTTCGCTATAGCTTATGTTATCAAAGCCGACGAATGAAAGTTCTTCTGGTATTTTTACTTTCTGTAAACGCGCTGCCTTCATCAGCCTGACGGCAATCAGGTCATTTGCACAAAAAACCGCACTGACTGCCGGATTGACTGAACGAATCCGGGTTATTATCCACTC
Organism: Spirochaetota bacterium; assembly: GCA_003641695.1. GTDB lineage: Bacteria > Spirochaetota > Spirochaetia > B11-G9 > B11-G9 > B11-G9. The sequence continues at coordinate 10,749 of QNBL01000010.1, read as the reverse complement.
GGCCTCTGATAACGTCAAAATCTCCTGCCTGTCATCAGAGTTTTTTTCATGATAGCTGGTAAAAATTATATCTTTATTCAGGGCTATCCCTCTGGATACGAGGGCATTGCAGTATCCCTTGTACCGTTTGCCGACTGTAATGGAGTCTTTAGCTCCAACAAAGGCTATCTCTCTGTGTCCCTTGTCAATAATATAATTAACTGCTTCGAAAGCTCCTTTATAATTATCGGATTCCACAACCGGAACTTCTACTTCATCCAGTTTTCTATCCAGAAGAACAAGGGGACACCCTTTTATGATGAGAGTACTAATCAGATCAATATTTTTACTGTTAATCGGATAAAGAATAACTCCTGAAACCTTATGTTTTGATATATCCTCCAGAATTTTTCGTTCCTTTTTGGAAGATTGTTCTGAATAATGAACTGAACACAGGTATCCGTATTGCTGACAATATTTATACACGCTTCTAACGTACTGTTGACCACCCGAGAAGAAATTAGTTTTATGCGGAATGATAAGTGAGATTACTTTCTGCGTATGCCCTTTCCTGGGTGCAACGAATGATCCTCTGCCTTTTTCCCGGTAAATAATTTCGGTGAACTCAAGCTCTTTTAAAGCCCGGATAACCGTAATTCTACTCGTTTTAAATTGAGTCATGAGCTGTGATTCTGAAGGGAGCTTTTCTCCTTCTTTGTAAATACCTTTGGTTATTTTAGACTGGATGTCATTGATTATTTCTTTATACCGGGGAATCATGGGGAGTATTATACCGTAATATAGTCGTTTAATCAAGTCGGTTGATATAACAAGTTGTGGGAAACTAGTTTTGTAAAATTTAACTTGACATATTAGGTGGTAGGATTTAGACTGGTTGTATGGTGGAAAAAGCATTTTTATGGCAGATATGGAGAGGGTAGTATTAATTTGTCATTACAGGACAGGGCGTACCGACGGTGTTTCTCTGGAAATTGATAAGAGAGCTGCTATTCTGAGGGAACTGGGGTGGAAGGTTTATCTTCTTGCCGGGACCGGTAGTGACGGTGCCGATTTTGTTGTTCCTGAACTTGATTTTGACCGGAACGAAGTGAGAAAAATTACAAATAATTCCTTTGGTTCACATCCTGATTACACGGAAAGTGATTATCTTGTCCGTGATATCCGTGATCTTGCTTCAAGGATATACAAAAAACTGAAGGAGATTGTAAGCCGGGTTAACCCTGATAGAATTCTTATCCATAATATTTTCTCCCATGGACGGCATATTGCAAGTGCCTTTGCTTTCTATATGTTACTGAAAGATACAGGTATACAAGCCCTTGCAACCCATCATGATTTCTATTGGGAGCGTGAGGATTTTAAAAATCCCTCTTGTGAAGAAATCAGTTCTTTCTTGAAGATGTATATTCCTCCTGAGTTGCCAAATCTAATGCATGCCGTCATAAGCACAAGAGCTGCTATACTTCTTAAAGAGCGGACAGGTATTGAAGCCGCGGTTATTCCTGATACTCTGGATTTCTCCATGCCCCTCTGGGTGAAAGATGATTACAATAGAGATTTTCCTGATAGTTTCGGTCTTAATGAGGATGATGTATATATTCTTCAAGCAACACGGATTGTGAAACGAAAAGGTCTGGAACTTATGATCCCGATTCTTGAGCAGCTCAATAAGGCTGCAGCAGAGGGACAGTTTTCCGGGAAGACCTTATACAACGGGAAATCTCTGTCAAAAGCTTCAAGATTTGTGTACTTGATTGCCGGATACGCGGAGCAGGAAGCACAGAAGTATCATGATTCAATTATAAGTACGCTTAAAAGTAAAGGGATTCCGTACAAGGATATTCAACCCAGGATAGCTGCAGAGCGGGGAGTAAATGAAGAAGGAAAGAAGATCTATTCTCTTTTCGATACCTATGTATTTTCAGATCTTGTTTCCTATCCAAGCGTTTACGAGGGATGGGGAAATCAGTTTATTGAAGCTGTATTTGCCCAAAAACCGATTGCTGCTTTTGAATATCCGGTCTTTTTAACTGACATCAAGCCGAAGGGATATTCATATATCAGTCTTGGTTCTGATTTTCTAAGGGATCGGGAAACTTCGTTTTACAAGCTGCCTCCGGAAAAAGTTGAAACTATTACAAAAGAGATAATCTCAGTTATCCTTTCCCCAAACACAAATGCTCTTTTAAAGGCCAATTTTGAATTGGGAAAAAGATATAACTCCCGGGAAATTCTGAAGAAATCTTTACAGGAGATTCTGGAGTAGATATGGAAATATCCCTGTACAATAAAAAGAATTATGATTGTGTTTTCACTTCCGGGAATACGTTTTCAATGCATAGGTATAAAAACTGGTCCAGGATTGATCCAGTAGATGGTGATGGTGTTATAAGCTTTAACCTGTTGCTTTCGGGGGCAAATTGGAGAATCCTCTGGCCTAACCGGGAGGGAGAACTATTTCATATATCGCAGGTGCAAAAAAGTATTGAACAATACAATGTACCGGAAGGTTTAACCATATCCTATCCCGCAACAGCTTCCTGCCGGACAATTATTTTTCTGGAAGATACGGACAGGGGGGTTGCAGTACTGGCTCCACCTGATACGGAAGGCAGAGTAACTGAATTACGAATAAAAAGTACCGGAATCAAAGACTGTGCTCTTTTAGTAACGGGGAATAGTTGTACATGGTATGCTGTCAGGTTCGATTCTCTACCTGAATTACAGTCCCGGTTAGTTGATTTAAAGGGCTCTGTTTCATGGAAGGGTATTCCTCTGAGGAATACTGAAGCTTCCTGGCAGGTCCAGACGGGTTTGATTGGAACAGATGGACATACTTCTGTGCCGAAAGAGAGAGGATTCGATGTCCTTTCTGATATTTCGGCCTGTATGGAACGCCTATTGGGAAGCGGAAATATTCTGCATGTTTTTGGTTATGCAGGAGGCCATGATATAGGGTATCCGGATTATACACCTTCCCCGGTTCTTGGCGGCGACGAACGGCTTGGGAAAGCAATAACTGAAATTCATCGGAATAATCAGAAGGTTGTCTTTTATTTGAACGGAAGGATTGCCCAGAAAGAACTGGTTGATGATACAGACCTTTATGATGCGGTACTAACAACTGAATATGGTTCTCCTGTAGTAGAGGTGTATCAGGACAGAGAGTTTTACGTGATGAATCCCTCTTCCGAGAAATGGCTTGAAAGAATTACCAATGAGGCACTGCATCTTAAAGCACTTGGAGCAGATGGAGTACAACTGGATCAATTGGGAGGGCGTGCTGCAGTAGTCCCTCCCGGAGAAATATGGGGAAGGGGCTATATCGATCTGATAGAAACACTTCATCTACAGGGGCTTCTTGTATGGATACAGGGAGTATCTGACATTTATCCTGCAGACTGGTTCGAACTCACGTACCGGAATGTTTCTATTCTTGAAGATGGTACCATACGCGGAGGAACGCCCTTGGGAAAGGCGGATAAAAGATTATATGAACTTTCAGTTCCAAATCAGGTTCTGCTTGTTCCTCTTTCCCGGTTTGATAAACAGTGGAGCAACAGTAAACGGATTATTGTTGATCTCGATAAAAAAGGTGGGGAGTTGTTTCTTTATAATCCCCGCTACTTAAAACAGCTTGAAGAAATAATAAGCAAAGCTGTTTTTAAAAAAGGTAAATAATGCCTCATACCCGCGTTGCGGCTGGCATTACTAATAAATAGGAGGCTTTTCTATGAGAAAAGTTATAGTTACATTTATTTTACTATCAATGCTTACTACAGGATTTCTATTTGCTGCAGGGCAGAAGGAAGCATCACCAAATGCCCCGACGAGTCTTATTGTATCATCCCGTCTTTATTCGCCGGCATCGGAACAGAAATTCCTGTATGACGAAATCTTTCCGGAATTTGAAAAGGAAAACAACTGCGTTGTAAAATTTGAGATACTTGATGATACTGTTCTTTTGAAAAGGGCAAAACTGCAATCAGAGACTGGAAGAGTAACGACAGATGTGGTAATTGTTCACAATGGTGTTATGGATCAGTGGATAGCAAACAAGTATGTGGAAGAACTCCCCGTTAAAGACTGGCCAGGCAGAACATTTTCTAAGGCATTCCTCGACAGTATCATGTCGAACGGCAAGACATACTTTGCTCCTGTTGGCGGTGATGTATATCTTCTGCTTGCAAACAAGAAAGCTTTGAAATACCTGCCCGCAGGTGTTGATGTTCAGAATATTACCTGGGAACAGTATGTTGACTGGGCCGTTGCTATTGCAAATGGGGAAGGTGAAGGCAAGTGTGCAGTGACCGGTGTACCCATGAAATCTCTTGTCTACATGTATGGCGGTATGTTTCTGTCTTATGGCGGACCTTTTCCTGTTATTAATTCTCCCGGTGCCAAAGAAGGATGGAAGCTCCTTACCAAGATGCACAATGCATATACCCCGACTGTCATGACCTATGATAATGTTACTGCTCCGATGAAGAGCGGTGAAGCATGGCTGACTGTTGCACATATGGCCCGGACCGGTGAGGCCTATAGATCCAATCCTTCAAACTATGTTATTGCTCCGGCTCCCCGTGGACCGAAAGGTATTGGTTCTATCGCAGGCGTAAGCGGATTTGGCGTTCCTGTCGGTGCTGAACACAGGGATCTCGCATTGAAGTTTATTGAATACATGACAAGACCTGATATTGCTGTAAAAGTTGCAAGAGGAACCGGTGGATTCCTGCCTCCTATAGACGAAGCCATTGATGTTCTTGGCAACTCACCTGTGGATGAAGTAATCAAGAAAGGTGTTCTTGTCCTTCAGAAAGGTGTAGTATCCGGTGTTCCGGGCAGTGCATATACTTCCTGGGGTGCTGTAAAGCAGGTTTATGATGATGTTTTCAAGGAGATGATTATCGGAACCGGCGTTTACGATGAAACTTTGATAGATAATGCCCAGAAGAAAATTGATGCATTAAAGAAATAATTTTATAAGCGGCCGGAACCTGCCGGCCGCTTCGTTAAAGTAGGTAAAAAAATGACTTCTACAAAATCTTTTCTCTCTCTTGATAAGGAAAGTAAAAAGAAAATGGTGCCGTATCTGCTGATAGCACCGGTGATTATCTACTATTTTCTGTTTTGGATGTTTCCTGTTATAAATGCAATTGTTGAAAGTTTTAAAAGCGTTGACGGCGTCTGGACTTTTGACAATTACCTTTATATTTTTAAGAACCCGGTTTTTTACCAGGCTTTGTTTAATACAGGTTTTATTGTAGTATTTTCTGTTACGATAGAGTTTGTACTTGCCTTTGGTTTGGCCCTTTTAATTAATACAAAGTTTAAAGGTTCTTCCATCTTTTTGTTTCTTGCAATTATCCCCATGTCTTTACCGGCTGTAGCTGTGGGAGCAATGTGGTCCTCAGGGCTTGCCACCAGAGGCTGGTTAAACAGTCTGTTGATGACAATAGGTTTAATTGATGACGGGGGTAAATTCCTCTTTCTGGCTGGAGGAAGAATGGCCACTATGTGGCTTATAATAATTATTGATGCCTGGACAGTTATCCCTTTTGTTATGATTATACTTCTTGCCGGACTTCAGGGAATTGGAGAAGATGTCCGGGAAGCAGGAGCAGTTTTCGGCGGAACAAAGTTCCAGATACTGAGAAAAATAACCATGCCGATGTTGAAACCCACCATAACAACTGCAATGATACTGCGAATAATCTCAGCCATCCAGATTTGGCTGATTATTGTTCTGCTTTTCGGCTTTAACAGATTGCCTGTTCTTCTGGAGCAGGTTGTTCTGAATTATGACCAGCTTGGAGCTGCATATTTTGAGCGGATTGGGTTAGCGCTTTCGGTTCTGGTTGCTTTAATAGTTTCCGCTGCTTCGGTTTTCTATCTCAAGGTTTCCGGTTCCTTTGAAAAAGAGGCGGTACAGAATGAATAGAATGTACAAGAGACAGCTTAGAAGATCTGCAAAAAGGGCCTCTCTCTATATAGTAATAACAGGAATTCTTATCATTATTATTTTACCGATATTTTTTCTTTTTTCGTTCTCATTCATGTCAGATTACGAAACGTATTCTGAATGGCCGAAGCCTCTTGTTCCATCTTTAAAGGCAGAATTTAAACTGGATAAAGAAGTAGACGGTTATCACCTGTTTATATTTAACCGGTCAGAAAATGATTTTATGCCCTTTGGCCCGCTTTCGTTTCACGATGATGCAGGGGAGCTTGAGAAACTTCAGGAATTTGTTAAGCGTCAGGCTAACTGTACTCTTCCTGTTTCAAAGATACGGGAGTACATGCATAAAGCTGACAGCGGTACTCCGGTTACATTTAATCTACGGAAAAAGCTTTTAGCTAACTATGTTTTATTTTTTCAGGTTGTAAATGGAGCTCCTAAAGCGGTACTCAACAGTCTTATGGTTGCTCTTGCTACCATAGTGATATCTTTGTCCATAGGAGGGATGGCTGGATTTGCTTTTGCCCGGTATTTTTTTAAGGGAAAGAATTTATTAAAGCTAAGTGTTCTGTTTGTCCGGATGTTTCCAGCTGTTTCCATTGCGATCCCCATGGTCATAATTCTGGGTCGTATGGGGTTGTACGATCAGCCTCTGGGATTGTCTCTTGTATATTCGGTGGGTCAGATCTCAATGAGTATCTGGATAACAGCAAGCGTTTTCATGTCAATACCCGTCTCCCTCGAGGAGGCAGCAATGGTTTTCGGTACATCGAGGGTCGGTGCTTTTTGGCATATTACCCTGCCGTTGGCACTTCCGGGTCTGGCTGCCTGTGCCATGTATTCCTTTATAGGTTCATGGAATGAAGTAATATCAGCAGTCGTGCTAACCCAGTTTAACCCGACTTTTCCGGTTGTTGTTTACAAGGCTCTTGTAGGTTCTCAAGGGCAGATTAATCTTATTACCGCAGGAAGCGTTGCTCAGGCTCTGCCGGCAATAATTTTTACACTTATCATCCGTAAATACATTATCCAGATGTGGAGCGGAGTAAAAGTTTAGGATAAAGGGGAGATATTGATGGCTACACTAGAATTGATAGATATTGCAAAACGTTTTTCAAAAAATGTTTGGGGTGTGAAGAAGATGGATCTTGAAGTAGAAGAAAAAGAATTCATTGTTCTTCTTGGCCCTTCCGGATGTGGAAAAACTACTACCATGAGGATGATTGCCGGACTTGAGGAAGTTACCCGGGGGACAATATTACTTGAAGGAAAGGATATTACTGATATTCCGACACGAGACCGGGGAATAAGTATGGTTTTTCAAAACTATGCAATCTGGCCGCATATGAGTGTCTATGAGAATATTGCTTTTTCATTGAAGTTACGGAGAATGCCCGGTAATGAGATTAAGGCGAGGGTACAGAAAACTGCAGACATGGTTAAGATAGGCAATCTCCTAAAGCGTTTACCCGGACAGCTTTCAGGGGGACAGCAGCAGCGGGTTGCACTGGCCAGAGCACTGGCAGTAGAACCAAAATTGTTTCTTATGGATGAACCGCTGTCTAATCTTGATGCTAAACTTCGGGTTATAATGCGTACCGAGCTGAAAGCAATTCACCAGCAGACACAGGCAACTTCAATTTTTGTTACCCATGATCAATCTGAAGCCATGAGCATGGCTGACCGCATAGTTATTATGAAGGATGGTAAGATAGTTCAGATTGGTACTCCAGATGAAGTTTATTTTAAAAGTGCTAATATTTTTGTAGCCGGGTTTATAGGAACACCGCCGTCAAACTTTTTTACGGTAAAGTGCAGTGTTGAGAATGGCGGAATTTCTTTGCAGCATCCTAATTTTACTTTAACCGTAGATCCTCATGAATTTAAAGAATTACAGGAATATCGTAATAAGGATATTATTATTGGCGCAAGACCTGAGGATATCCTTATTGTTCCAAAAGAAAGTGCAGCCTTTACAGAAAAAGTACTCGTTGTAGAGCCTCAGGGGTCACACCAGGTGGTTGCTTTTAAATTAAATGAAAGAATAGTAAAAATGATTGTATCTCCGGAAATAAAAGTAAGACCAAATGATACAATAGGACTTGCATTTAATGTACAGCGGCTCCATTTTTTTGACAGTAATACAGAAAAGAGGATTCCTTTAGGAAGGGAAGAGCTGTAGTATTCAATTCTGCAGCAGTCTATCACAACGGAGAGTATCATTTGATTTACCGTGCTACAGATATAGATGCCGGCGGTAAGGAAGGAGCTTTTGTAAGTTCTCTCGGACATGCTGTGAGCAATGACGGTTTGCATTTTAAAAGATTCAGTGCCCCCCTTTTAGCACCGGAAGGGGAACAGGAACTCCGCGGTTTGGAAGATCCCCGTATTGTTAAGCTGGAAGAAACGTTTTATATGATGTATACCGGATACCGGGGTAAAGCGCCCGGGGATTACAGGATATGCCTGGCATCTTCCCGGGATCTGATAAACTGGAAACGTCATGGAACAGTTCTGGATGGGCCGAATAAAGATGCTTCTCTTTTCCCCGTAAAAATAGGGGGACGGTACTGCATGTTTCATCGGAGGGATCCCGATATATATCTGGCATACTCTTTCGATCTAATACACTGGGTTGATCATACAAAGGTTATGAGCCCGTGCTTCCCTGGGAATAAGAGGGATGTGTGCCGAATGTTGTATTTTCCTGTGGGCAGATAGAGGAAAAGGATAGGCTTATTGTATATTATGCCGGGGCGGATACCGTTATAGGAGTAGCTGCCTTGGATATCAGAGATCTAAAGTCACTCTATCTGCAAATATCAGAGTCTTGATTTCATATGGAGTAAAATCCAACAGTGCTGTAGATCCGGCAAAGGGGATTCTTCTCTCAAAGATTTCCATGAGTGTTACTTCTGCTCGTTCAGGATAGAGTGCAAGGATCTGCGGGTGCACATGTAACAGGGTTTTTACAGGTGACCCGGAGGACTCGTAGAGACGGATAATTATACCGCTGCCTGACTCAGCCAGTTTAATAGAAGAAATATTGATTTGTTTTTCACTGAGTTCAAAAAACGATTCCCTGACTATCTTGTCTTTTATTTCAGGAGGTCCTTGCCCTTCTTCTGTGGTTATCAGCACCGGGTATTTTATTCTCCTCCGCGGTATTGGCAACTTTACCAGCAGCATAATTGCCTCTGTGGGGGGGAAAGGAATAGCAGCATTTGTGGAGCCCAAGGTCAGTGTATCCCTGAGCTAAAAGGGGTGAACCGGGGAAAGGGACGCTCCGCAAGAGGCAGAGATCCAGAGTATTTTCTTTTACCCGGTAGCCGTATTTGGTGGGTGAGATGAGCGCTGTCCCGTAGTTGTTAGTGGATATGTCCGCCCATCCCTGAACAGGGACTTCATCTTTTGCTCTTTCCCAGGAAGTAGTACTTTGAACCGGACGTTCTACAGCTCCGAAAGCACTACCGCAGAAAGCCCTCTCTCCGGGGATATTCACCGGAAAAGAGACCCTTAACATGGTTCCTGCTTCATGCCACTCAATTTTTAATGTAAAATCAATCCGACTGCTTCCAGTGGTCAAACGTATTTTCTGAACTATTTTGCTAACTTTATAGGAAAATATCTGTTTTGTATAAAGGTAGGGGCCACTGATGAACGAATTCTGTTCAATGAGAGTTACCCTTTTCCCGTTTACCCGGTATTCTGGGTCAAAGTCCCATGCATCTCCCTGATCGGAATAGACGGTGAAACAGGCTGCCTCTTTATTTTGCTGCATAACTTCACATTCAGCTTCCCTGTCGTAGAGTGAACAGATTGCACCATTGTTATCAGAGGTTAGTATAAGTAGATTATTTTCGATTCTTTTATCATCATACTTTAGTTCAGGGAACTTTCTTTTGCCTTCGTCCGGAGTTAACAATGTAAAACCCATTGCCGGAGCTTTGATTTTTGACCATCCTCTTTTAGATTCAAACCATATAGCTGTTTTCCAGGGAAGAAAATTAAATGCAGAAATCCTGTTGGAGTTCTGCAAATTGGAGTAGGGAACTGTAGTCTCTTCTGTAAACGGAATTCTGTTAAAAGGAGTGGAGATTTTGAGCAGGATTTCCCGAATAATATTATTACATGTTTGCATCAATTTACGGTAACGGCCCCAGGATTCTTCGTATACTCTTTTAATAGATGTTCCCGGAAGAATATCATGAAACTGATACAAAAGCATTTCCTTCCAAAGGGAGTCAATTTCTTTTTTCGGATAGGGGATATCAAGAAAAACCAATCTCAGGACAGAAAGAAATTCAGTCTTAAAGAGCACAACTTCCATTTGTTCATTTAAGAATTTACTTTTTCCGTTAGTCGTAAACGCTCCCTGGTGTCGCTCTAGATACAGTTCTCCTTCCCAGGTAGAAAATCCTGAAGCTTCTTTTTAAGCTTTCCTAAAAAGGATTCTACTCTTTCCTGTTTGATGTGCAGAGAACCGCCTCTTGAATTCATCCTTTTCAGCCTTTCTAAATGTTCAGCGCCAGGGCCGCCGCTGCCGTCACCAATACCGTATACCATTAAGGCATGGGAGGAGATGTTCCTTTCCCTGTATACTCTCGCTATTTTTACTGCTGACTGAGGTAAGGCAGGACTATTGTAGGTTCCTTCGGGCAGCATATGGACAAGGACACAGCTGCCGTCAATCCCCTTCCACCAAAAAGAGTGGTAGGGGAAATGGTTGACGCTGTTCTATGATAGTTTCATGGTAAAAAGGGAGGTTATGCCGCTCTTTTTCATGATTT
>QNBL01000009.1 GCA_003641695.1 Spirochaetota bacterium | reverse complement strand
GCTGACTTTGATGAAACTGAAAGTATTATCGAAGACCTTACAGCAACCGAAGAGGATGATGCAGTTGGAAGTGAATTTTTACCTGAGGCAGCAGACGAGGTATCTGTCGAATCGGCTTCTGAAGTCTTAAAAAAGATTGAAAACGAACTCCTCACCATAAAGAATGAAATCCTTACGATGAAAGAGGAATTATCAACTCTCAGGACCGCTGATGCAGCTCCAGCTGCTGTTTCTCAAACAGCTGAATTGCTTGAAGAGGAGAGTGATTTCTTCAATGAAGATGATGATGAAACCATAGCTCTAACAGGAGATGAACTCGATAATATCCTTAATACTGCTGATATAACAGAAGAACAAGCCATAGAAACGGAATCCCTTGAAAATGCTGAAGAACTTTCTCCGGATGAAGAAGTTCCCGAAGCAGAAAGTCAGGATTTAATTGATCAGCCTGACATAGTGGATGAGCTTTCCCTGGAAGAAGAAATTCCGGAAGTTGAAGAAATCGAACTCAATGAACTTGAGGAGACAGAAGAGATACAGGAAGATGTATTTTCCGAAGAGGTGGACTTTGAAGACGAACCTGATTTGGAGCTTGAAAGCCTTGAACTTGATGACGTTTCTGAACTTAATTTAGATACTGAAGATGATGATCTGATAGATCTGGAAATCCTTGATGAGGCAGCGGAGGAAACTCCGGAACTCATTGACATCGAGGATATAGATGAAGATGAAGAGGAAGAACCTGTAGAATTATCCCTTGATTCTGATCTGCCGAATCTTGAGATACCGGAAGAAGAGCTCTCTCTGGATTCAGACATTACCGATCTTGAGACACCTGAAGAAATGGATAATTCCGAAGAAGCAGGGGAAATGGTTGAAGAACAGTTTGTAGAAAACCTGCCGGAACTCAGTGACCTTGATGAAGAAATTGATGTTCTGCCCCCGGAAGAGCCTTCAGAACCCATGGAAAGCACTGCCATTGATATTGAGATACCTGAACTCCAGGATGATGATTCAATCTCCAGTCCCATTGAATTACCTGAAGAAATACCAGCTGATGAAGTGCAGGAAGATGTAATGGAAATTGCAGAATCAGCAGAAGAACTTTCCGGAGAACCACCAGTGGCCCCGGAGGGAATCCCTGGAGAAGAACCAATCCCCACTCATCTGCAGTCTGAGGTTATCTCTGTTCTATCATATATGGATCAGCTTCTTGAATCACTCCCTGAAGAAAAGATTGAAGAGTTTGCAAATTCTGAGTATTTTTCAGTTTATAAAAAACTTTTTGACGAGTTGGGGCTGCATTAAGTAAATGGGATTACTAAACACTGCTTTAGATACAAAGGATTCTAAAAAAAAAAGCTATGAAGAGTTTATTATCAGTGAGGGGAATTTATCCACGGATGAAACATATCCTTCAGAATCTTTAAACCTCTTCTGCAATTTTTTCGGAATAAAAAAAGCCTTGTTTCTTCTTTATAACCCCAAAGATGATCTTTGGCTTCCGGTAGTACAAAACGGAATTGATGTGACATCCAGCCGAAGAGTAAGATTTAACAATAAATTCTTGAGTTCAGTTTTCAAGGAAGAACATTTTAATGCACTTACTTCACCTGAAGATCTTCAGAATTTCAAGCCACTACTTTCAATACGTGAGTTCTCTGGACTTAAGAACATCGTTTTTGTAAAGCAGAAAGAGACTGCATTTCTGAGTATCAATTCACATATGATTGAGCAATCGTTATTTGTTAAAGAAGAGATAAAAGCTCTAACCCTCATCCTTGACAAGTTATCCAAGCTTGAAAGCATTAAAAAATCAGCTGTACCCAATGACTCATCGGTAATACCTTTCGTATCACGGTACCTTTCAAAGCATAAGGATTCTGTTATTTTTCTTATTAAACTTCAGTATGAGGACCTCATTTCCATTATTTCTGAATCTGGATCTGAAAACCAGGAAGATAAGCAGATCTCCCAGGATATTTTCGATACAGTCTTCTCTATGGTTAATATTTCCGGTAGAATATTACAGATAGATTTTTATACATCTTTGCTGCTTTTTTCCTCAAATACCTTGAAAAATCCACAACTCCTGATAACGCAAATTGAATCAACCTTAAAAAATTATTTTAATATTCAGTCTGATCTACCCGTTATAAAACGATCCTATATTTTGTATCCCGAACACGGCAGAGATGCAGAAGTACTTCTTTCCAAGCTGGATATCCTTTAGAGGAACACCTCTTTGAAATATAACGGTATTACCATTCATTCAGCCTATGCACCTGAACGAGAAGCTTCAAGGTACGTTGATTCCATAAACATAGAAAAGGGACGGTATCTATTCCTGCTCACCGGTCCGGGGGGGGAATATCTTAAGAAAGAGCTGATACACAGGTATCCGGGTTCCATAGCTGTATCAATTTACTACGGCAAAGATTTTTATGACAATGCTGAAAATAAAGACCTGTCATGGTATTACGGTTCAAAAACCTCATTGAAAAGTTTTTTGGGTCTTTCAATTCCCGATTTTATGCTTCCAGTTCTCCGGCTTGTTGAATGGAAACCATGCTCAAAAGCATTCCCTGGAATTCATAAGAAAGTTTCTGATATAGTTTTTTCATTCCTGGAAGAAAGAAACGCCTCTGTAGTTACAACTGTTAACTTCAACAGAAGGTGGATTCGAAATTCTTACCTCAATTTAATGCACATCAATACAGTTATTAATCCAGAATCATTTAAAATTAAAAAACCTGTTCTTATTACCGCTGCAGGACCTTCTCTCTCTCAAATGATCCCGCTTATAAAGGAATACCGGGGTTATTTCTTTATAACTGCGCTTCCCTCTTCCCTTTATGCCCTTGAGCACAATTCGGTTTATCCCGATTTAATTGTAAACACAGATCCCGGCTTCTGGAATAAATTTCATTTCAGGAAAGATTTTATCAAAGGGATTCCCCTTGCAATGCCGGTAACTGCAAGCCATGTAAGGGGTACCGGACCTGTTCTCCTGATAAACCAGAATTCTGAATTGGAAGAATGGATGTCTGCATTTATTCCTTACCCGTCTGTAGATCTCTTTGAAACCGGGACTGTTGCAGCAACGGCCCTATTCCTCTCTTTAAAACTGACCAGCAACCGTGTATTTATAGCAGGACTTGATCTTGCGTTCAGTGATGTACACAGCCATGTAAAACCGCACACCTTTGAGATTTATCTTAAAAGCAGGGAAACCAGGATCCATCCTTGTCTTGACATATTATATTCACGTAAGATTGATTCGCAGTTTAAGGGAAACAATAGAGCTTACCAAACCTATGCTAACTGGTTTAACACTGTCAAAATCAGTAATAAAGTTTTCAGGGTTAATCCATCAACTGTGGAATTAAAATCTTTTCACTCATTAAGCGGAAATGAGGTAATCCGTCTGGTAACCGGCAGCAAAGCCGCTGTATCACCTGGAATTTCTTTTTCTTTCGATACAAAACCGAAATCTTTTAATCAGGTTGATACTACCCTGCAGGTAATCATCGAAAAACTCGTACGCTTAAAAAAGAATCTCCTTGAGGTATCCGGTTTTCAGGACTTATTCAATTTTCTTGCCCAGGATGAATCATTAACCGGTTTATTCCATATTTTCTCATTGAAAGAAATTATTACGTGTGTAAAAAAACTATCTTCCGGTGTAAGCTGCACTGCAGACGATCTTTATCCGATAATTAAGACAGCCGAAGAAACAGTAAGGGGTACTTTAAAATCATATGCAGAAACAGAGTAATCAATCGTTTCTTGAATCCAATCTTCTTGCCCTTTCGGCAACTAATTCTTCCCTCGCTTCTAAAATAAGTTATGCTGAGGAATCAGATCAGTGCCTGATAAAAGAAAGCAGGACAGGAATGCGGGTTCCTTTTTTGAAAAAAAACAGCAGAGCTATCCCTCTGCATTCAACCTTTGACCCGGTGAAGGAAGGGAAAAGGTTCTATTCTACTTTTAAGGCTAAAGGGTACATAATTATTCTTGGATTCGGTGCCGGTTATCATATACTACCCTTTCTTGAAGATAAGCAGATATCAGAAATCCTTGTAATTGACAAAGATTATGGCTTTTTCAAGAAAATACTCACTAGTTTTAATCTGACTTCTCTTTTTCTTGATAAAAGGGTCCGTATTCTTATTGATCCCTCACCGGACGATATATCCAGCCATATCCTGGAGAATTATATTCCTGCCATATCTGGCAACCTTGATATCCTTAAACTCAGATCAAGAGTGGATATGGAAAATGATTTTTTTTCCAGTGTTACAAAAACTATCAATGATGTTATAACTCCCCTGTCAGAAGATTTTTCAGTACAATCCTACTTCGGTAAAAGATGGTTCATTAATACAATTCTCAATCTGAAGGCGGCTGAAAAAACCACCACGGTTATTTCTCCTGTCAAAAAAGCACTCATTGCCGGAGCAGGACCTTCGTTGGAAAAGCAGCTGCCTCAGTTAAAAGAGCATTCTAAAGACGGATTTCTGATTTCAACAGATACTGCTTTTCCTGCTCTTTTAAAAAATGGAATCAAGCCTGACCTTATTTTGTCCATTGACTGTCAGCATATTACTTTTCATCACTTTATGACCGGAATCCCGGATGATATTCCTCTTGTTCTTGATCTTGCTTCACCGCAGCTTATAACCCGGCTTACTGACAATGTTCTTTTCTTCACCAGCGGACATCCTTTCTCACTCTATGTAAAGAAAAGATGGAGGGAATTCCCCTTTATAGATACTTCCGGTGGAAATGTCAGCCATGCAGCAGTATCTCTTGCCTACTCTCTTGGGGCGAAAAAGATTTTTCTTTTCGGGGTTGACTTCTCCTATCCCTACGGCAAGAGTTATGCCAGAGGTACCTATTTATATCCATATTTCAGTTCTCTGACAAACAGAAAACAACCACTGGAAGATTTTTTTGCCGATTTTATTTTTCACAACGATGAGACCAACCATGTTACTGATAACAGAAGCTCGCGGTACGTGACAAAACCGATGATTAGTTATAAAAAAAGACTTGAAAAACTGATCAGTGGCCTCAATTCCAAAGTAATCATTCCTGAAGGAGACGGAGAAATAATAGAAATTCCC
The DNA here is from genome assembly GCA_003641695.1 of Spirochaetota bacterium. Lineage (GTDB taxonomy): Bacteria > Spirochaetota > Spirochaetia > B11-G9 > B11-G9 > B11-G9. The sequence goes on along the minus strand of QNBL01000009.1, from coordinate 15,254 downwards.
GAGTATAAAGAACATCCTGAATCAGACGAAATATCAAGTATTTTTTCCGCAGGACCTGCGGATTTCTCATGGAATCATTTTCTTTTCTCATATTACAAGGATCTTGAATCTCTTCCGGTACCTACCGAGTCCATATCCGGATATATGAACTCTCTTACCTCCAGACAGAAAGAGGTTTGCATTACCCTTTTCCCCGCAGCAGCTGCAATAAGGAGGACATGTTCACCGGACACCGGAGGAATGGAGATTCTTAAGAAAACTCATGACTGGACAGTAAAAACAGTAGCAAAGGTAATTGCATCCTAGTACACTACGCCTGCATAACCGACAAAAGAGTCTCCCTGATATACATCATTACTGGTTTTGTAAGAAATCAGCTCTCCCCTTGTCCTGCCTTTTTCCCGGGCGAATGCTATCGCACACGCAGCAGCACCTGAAGAACAGGCTGCCTTATCCCTGTTTCCATGCTCCAGAACTCTTTCTCCATCCATGGATATAAAGGAATCTATAATTTTTTTGTCGTTTACCTCTCTAACCCACCGGAGAGCGGAATTACCGGTTCCGTGGGGGGTAAAACCGTATGATGGTCCGTAATGTGTAAGATCTGTGGATCCGACAACAACAGTTTTCTTACCCAGATTCCTTGAAACTGCTGCGATTTCTTTTCCTAATTCAATTGCATCGTCACCTGCACCGACCCTTAAAGCTACTACCTTACTTTCAGGAAAAAGATACTTGATGATAGGCAGCTGTACTTCAACAGTATTATCCGCTTCCGTACCTTCGTAAAACCTGATACTTTCTGAGAGCTCCTCAAGGAAGATCAAATCAGTCTCCAAAGGTCCCAGGGGTGTATCCAGCTCTCTGTAGTTGAAAAGCATTGCCGAAATCCCTCCGGGTAAATGGCCGCCAGCAATCACAACCGTTTCCGCATCGGTAATTAGATTACTCATTACAGAAAAAGCGATATACCCGGAAAAAAACCATCCAGCATGGGGAACTATTCCTGAGATGCAGTTCCCTTCTCTCTTTCCATGAATGTCCCCCCATTTCATTAAAATTTCCCGCACCCCTTCTTCCGTATCAGGATACCATCCGGTGGGAAGCGATCTTTCTCTTTTTTCGTAAAGTTTCATACCTTCAGGATATAATTTTAAATGTAAAAAGAAAAGAAAAAAGGTTTTAAAATCGTGAATTCCTGCTTATAATAGTCACATGAAGGATAATAAATTAGTATATTTTAACGTTTTCGGCGTTGTTTTTATAACTGTTCTCATTCTGTACCTGGTTGTCAGTATGGGCTTTAACCTGCATCTGAACACTTTGAAGGCAAAAACAATGCTTGATTCTATCTCGGAAACTGTTATTGATGATCTCTTTACCCAAACCAGTGCTTCCTCAAAAACTTCCAACTTTGTCAAACTTTCGAATCTGGCGCTTTCTTCCCCCTCCTTAAAATCTCTGATCATCTCTGATGAAAATGGAGAATCTCTTTATGTGTTTGCCAAGAATCCCGGGGCAGTAATTGAGACAGCATCAGCGGGCAGGATGGACCAGAGGATAGACAGCTTCAGGGATACCGCTTTTTCAACCTTTACAACCTACAGAGGCAAGATATATCAAATAAAGGCCGTGTTTACCGTACTTCAGGCTAATCAATTTGCATCCCTTTTAAAATATGCCATTGCAGCATTATTGGTATTTATCATTATCGCTTTTATTTTTCTTATATCAAGCCGGAACCCGGAATATAGCCCCGCAGTTGCTCATTACACAAAAGTTGGAAAAGCTGAAAAAGATATGTCAGATAGTAAAACTGAATGTATCTCAAAGATTTCAAACGAACTGAAACGGTCCGCATCTTTCGACCAGGACTTGAGTCTGGTACTTGTTAAAGTTCCAGACGAAACCTCTAAAACTGTTATTGATTCTTTTGAAAAACTCATGCATGAAACCTTTATCTATTCTGACCTTATTTACCGCTGTGCTCCTGAATTATACGCTGTAATAATTCCAAATGCCGATATCGATAAGGGAATAGCCTTGCTTCGTGATTTTGATCAAAACATCTCTACAAAGATTGATATTCTTACACGGTATACAATTCTGTACGGTATCAGTTCAAGAAATGGAAGACTTGTAGATGGCAATGTCCTGTTTTCCGAGGCTTCGGCAGCACTTAAAAGAGCCGGAAAAGAAGAGGGCGCAACCATAATCGGATTCAGACCGGACCCTGCCAAATACCGGGAATTTCTGACAAAAAACGGCTAATTAAAAGTGATCGAGAAGGTACTTTAAACCGGGAAGAACAGCGTTTCTTTCTGCCCTGTTTATTCTGTAAAGGTAAACACCGTCTTTTTCTGCGGCAAAGTAATTGTCTTTTTTATCTTTTAAGAAAATTAATGACAAAGTCGTATTTCCGGCAAGATTTATAATAAGACTACCTGCGGGCAGCATCCCATCTCCATCCTTCTTAAGCCGGGCAGCTTCTCCCTTCAGGTTCTTTATCCTTTCCAGTAAAAGATTTATCTTCCCGGAATCCAGCCGGGCAGTCCCCTGTGAAAACATCAACTCCCAGAAATCCTTCCGTATTATCGAGTATTTCTGTCCGTCTCTATAAAAGACCAGGGATATAATTTCTGATGTATCACTATCAAACGGTATGATCTTTAAATTGGCCCAATCCCATCTTTCTGTATAAATTGTATTCCCCGGGAAAGCGGTAACATAGACTGACTCTTCATTGTTTCTACGGATAAAAATCTCTCTCCCTCCGGCACTCTTTTTACCCCAAAACAGCTTCACTGTCTCATTACCGTTTTTCAGGGTAGTTGAATGGTGATTGTTTTCAGCCACCCCGAGATCTCCCCAAACCTCCCTGGAACTTCCAGCTGTTTCAATAATTTCCAAACCGTAGAGCTTTTCAAGAAAATCATCAACAATTCCGTTTTTGCAGATAAAAAGAACATTTCCTTCCTCAAGGAACCAATCCCTGTCTCGTTTTATCAGCGTATAACTCCCCCCCCTGCATTCCATGGTAACAGAGCTGACTGTACCGATAAATCGGGAAGAAAGCAGAGAACGGGAAGAGGGCTTTCTAAGCACGATTATTCCGGAAATAAGCAGCAACACAGAGAAAAGGATAACGATACTTTTACTTTTCATTTTGCTTTCGTTTCTTTCTCACTTTTATAAACCCGACGATCAAAACAAGTACCGGTATCAAAACAAGATTTATAAAAGCAGAAAGGTTATATACAGCCAGACTTCGCCCCATATCGAGGGTATCGAGACGTCTGTTAACATTCCTCCTGGTTCTGATTTCCATGAAATCCTCATTTTGGGATAACCAATCAACTGAATCAAGAATAAAATTCATGTTCTTATAGCTTTCGCTCCAGGTTATCAAATCAGACAAAAAATCGGAATCTCCCACAACAATCATTCGCGAGTTACCTTTTATGATTGAAACTCCCAGAACGTACACTGAATGAGTTTCTCCCTTACCCTCACCGTACTGTTCAGTGGTAAAAGGATCAGTGGTAAGGGGGTCTCTCATCTCCCAGGCGAGGGTAGAACTTGTAAATAAGACACTGCTTCCGTCATTCTTCTCTTTATCCAGACTGAGGGGACTTGCCCACAGAAGATCCACTCCTGCGAAATGGGCAGTTACCGGATTATCCTTTGAAACCGTATTCCTGACTGATATCCATTCCGGATATGGTCCAATTGTTTTCCACGCAATATCGCCGTAAAAAGGTTTTGGTATTCTCAAGTCCTTCGGCTCGAGAGGATCAATAACCAGAGTGTTTTTGACAGATACCCCGTAGTCTGCAAGCAGCTTTAAAAGCGGATTATCTTTAACCGGCTCCGCAGAAAAGTTGTTATGTACATCAACAGACACTCCCTCAGCAGCAAAAAATACATTTCCGCCTTTTTCAATAAAACCCCTTATTTCATTTGTATCCTTGATGGTTATATCCCTGCTTCCCATAACCAGAAGTACGTTCAATCCAATGGTGGAGGGATTTGCAGAATCTACAGGTACCAGATCAAAATCCCTGCTTAAGGTTCCGGTCAGCATGGTGTAATCTTTATCGAAACTGCGGGACTTATCCCCCAACAGGAGGCCGATTACCCGTCTCCTGTTCTGAACCAACTCCCTGATGGCACTTACCACCTGATACTCCAGGCTGGAGATGTCATAGACAAAGTTGATAACCTTTTTCCGGTCAAGAAAACTGATTGTAATAGTGGAATAAACCTTCAAATCAAACTTCTTGTTATCCCTGACTATCCTCACTTGCCGGGAAGCTATTCCTTCAGTCTCAAAATATTTTTCATCACCGATAGAATCCGGGTCAACAATTTTAAGACTTATCTTTCCGCCTGATGCTCTCACAAACTCATCCAGAAGAGGTATTACATCAGTCGTACCGGGGAAAATTCCATCGATGCCCTTTGTTTTATAATAGGTTATCCTGACCGGCTGGGGAATATCTTTGCTTATGGACCTGGATATCTTTGTAAGGGAATATGCCTTTGTGTCGGTTATATCCAGCCGGAAGTAAAATAAGTAACCATAGATCATAACAATAATAAAAACTGCTGTGCCTGCAATTGATAAAAATATTTCGTGTCTCTTCAGCCTATTCACGACCAACGCTCCAGATTAATCCTTCGTATGGTCAGAAAGATAAAGAAAACTGTCGTTGCACCGTAGTAAACCAGGTCCCTGCTGTCCAGCAGCCCCTTTGAGAAAGAAGTAAGGTGATACCACGGAGAAACAATTCTCAAGACTTCTGCAGCTGTTCCTCCTCCAGCCGATATACTTAAAACCGCCCGGGGTAATGCCGCAATGAGCAGCATCAGCAAAGAGAGAATAAAAGCCTGAACCTGTTTTTTACATAAGGCAGAAATGTACAGCCCCAAACTTGCCAGTGTTGATGAAAACAGCAGTACTCCGATATAGCGGGCAAGAATTCTTCCAGGATCAAAAATACCGAGACTGACGAGAGAGAGAGGGACCGGAATTGTAAGAATAATCATTACGGTGATTTGAACCAAAACCGCAGCATACTTTCCTACTGCCAATGAATATACGCTGAATCCCTGGGTTAGTAGCAGTTCATAGGTGCCTCTGTTTTTTTCTTCTGCGAGAATACCCATAGTTAAAGCAGGAATTATAACAGAAAGGATATAGGGAAATATCGAAAAATAACTGGTAAAATCAGCCCGGTTGCGGACAAGAAAATTATCAATTCTATATACCCAGAGCGAAGTAAGCATTAAAAAAGAAAAATAAAGAAGATAGGCTCCCCAGGATCGGTAAAATCTTTTTATATCTCTTCTAAATACATAGTAAGCTTCTCTCATTGCAAAAAACTTCCAATCGTCTTCAAATAAAACTCTTCAAGGTTGAAGTCATCGGAAATTTCTGTCTGTGCTTCAATCCTTCCTTTGTTCATTATGAATATCCGGCTGCTCATCTGCTCCAATTCCTTCAAATTATGGGAGGAAATTAAAACAATACTTTCTTCTGCAGCATTTTTTATTATTTTACGGACGCTGACTACCTGTTCCGGATCCAGTCCCGAAAGAGGTTCATCCAGGAGAAGTATTCCGGGATGATTTAAAAGAGCCTGGGCAAGTCCCGTCCGTTGCCTGTACCCCCTGGAGAGAGTATCCATTCTGAAACATGCAACATCCTGTATGGAGCACAGATCAACCACCCTTTGGATCTCTGCAGTTTTTTCCATCCCCTTGAGTCCCTTCATAGATGCAAAAAGAAAAAGGAATTCGTAAACCGAAAGATTCCTGTCCAGGGGGGAATTTTCCGGAAGGTACCCAATTAACGATCCGGTACGTACCGTCCCCTCATCAGGATACTTAAAACCGGAAATAATCTTTAAAAGTGTTGATTTTCCGGCTCCGTTCGGTCCTAAAAAGCCGTAAACACCGTTATTTGCAAGCGTGAAACTTATATTCTCCAATACTTTTTTTGAGCCGTAATTTCGGGAAATATTATTGACAGATACCACCATTAGTCCTCAAAAGGGATGTTTATGGCTTGACCGTCCCGGGAAAGAAAGGTATCGGGAAAGATAATTCTGGCTTCTTTCACAAGAAATCTTAAATCGTATTCGGTGTACCTCGGGCTGTAATGGATTAGACCCATTTTTTTGACACCTCCTGCTTCTTTAGCAATGGTAGCTGCCTGGGTGGCAGTCATATGCTTCTTTTCCGCAGCACTTTCCTTCAGCTCATCCCTGAACATCCCTTCACAGATAAAAAGGTCCGAATCCTTTACATTATCCTTTATTCCGCCAAAGTATTTGGTATCGGTAACAAAAGAAAACTTTCTCCCCTTTCTTTTCGCTCCGAGAACCATCTCCGGTGTAACAATGTTTCCATTCTCCAAAGTAACATTTTCACCTGACTGCAGCCGTGCCCATAATGGTTCTATGGGAACGGAAAGGTTCCGGGCAGCTTCGGGATTAAAAACACCGGGCCGGGGATCTTCTATTAGAGAGTATCCAAAACAGGGTTTTGTATGCCGCAGTGAAAATGCCTTTACCGAATAACCGTCTCCTTCGTATACAATTCCGGGTTCGGTAATCTCCTTGACAATAATCTCGTAGTTTATATACATATCCAGGGCTTTCCTGCTGGACTCCACGTACTCCCTGATATTCGGCGGACCAATTATGTACAACGGCTCATCCCGTTCAACCTGGCTGGAAAGCATAAGGATTCCAGGAAGACCGGTAACATGATCGGCGTGAGTGTGACTGATAAAAATTACCGAAATTTTCTTCCATTTTAAATTAAGCTTTCGTAAAGAGACCTGAGTCCCCTCACCACAGTCAAAAAGGAAAAGTTCTCCTTCTCTCCTGAGGAGAGCTGATGTGAGAAATCTCCCGGGCAGGGGCATCATACCCCCTGTACCGAGAATAAATAATTCTAAATTCATAATTATACAACCGGTGATTTAGCTTCTACTGTTTTTGGTTTATCTATCGCAAAAGACAGATGCCCTTTGCGCACCCCTGCGGTAACCCTGCTTCCTGCAGGACATTTCCCTTCAAGGATTTGAACGGACAGGGGATCTTCTATCTCTTTTTGAATTATTCTTCTTAACGGCCGGGCGCCGAACTTCGGATCATACCCGTTATCAACCAGATACTCTCTGGCACTTTTCTTTAATTCCAGGATAATATTCATCTCCAGAAGTCTCAACTTAATCTCATCAAGAAGAATATCCACAATATTTCTTATCTCGTCTCTATTCAGACTACTGAAGACGACAATCTCGTCCACCCTGTTTATAAACTCAGGGCGAAATTGAAGCCGGAGTTCGTTTAAAGCAGATGCCCTTATCTCGGAGTAACTCAGTATTCCATCGCCGGATTTGAATCCAAGAGAATTTTCCTGGGAGATTTCCCTGGCTCCTGCATTTGAAGTCATAATGAGAACAGTATTCTTGAAAGAAACCTTGTGTCCCAGGTTATCCTGAAGCTCTCCTTCCTCCAGAAGCTGAAGCAGCAGGTTAAAGACATCTGGATGTGCCTTTTCAATCTCATCAAGAAGGATAACACTGTAGGGTCTTCTCCTAACCTTCTCGGTGAGGAGCCCTCCCTCTTCGTATCCTACATACCCGGGAGGCGCACCAACCAGTCTGCTGATGTTATGTTTTTCCATAAAATCAGACATATCTATCCTTATAAGCGCATCTTCTTTCCCAAAAAGAAACTGCGCAAGGGTTTTTGCAAGAAGCGTCTTCCCAACTCCGGTTGGACCCAGGAATATAAATGACCCCAAAGGTCTGCCCGGAGAAGAAAGTCCTGTTCTCGACCTCCGTATACTTGATGCAATTGCTGCTATTGCTTCGTTCTGTCCTATTACTGTTTTATGCAGTTCACTTTCAATCTGAAGGAGCTTTTCCGATTCACTCTCAGCAATCCTTGCTGCAGGTATCCCGGTTATACTGGATATTATCTCATCTATATCGGTTTCATAGACTGTTGCCTTTTCCACTTTCATGGAACTATTCCAGTCGTTGAGTTTTTTATCCATTTCGAGCTTAAGCTGGCGAACCTGATCTCTGACCGCCGCTGCCCTCTCATAGTCCTGATTGTTGACCAGTTCAATCTTTTTTAAAGTGAGTTCTTCGATCTCCTCCTCCATTTTCCTGATACTGTCCGGCCGCACGGTATTGCTAATTCTTTTTACCGCTCCTGCTTCATCAAGTAAATCAATTGCTTTGTCCGGAAGGAACCTGTCTGAGATGTACCTGTGCGAGAGCACAGCAGCTGCAGTGACAGCCTTTTCTTCATATTCAACATTATGATGATCTTCATACTGTTTTTTGATACCATTAAGTATTTTAATGGTATCTTCCACCGTAGGTTCACCCACAAAAATACTCTGAAATCTTCTCTCTAAAGCAGAATCTTTTTCAATATATTTCCGGTATTCACTTAAAGTAGTTGCGCCAATACACTGAATCTCACCTCTGGAAAGGGCAGGCTTCAGCATATTAGATGCATCAATGGCCCCCTCAGCACCGCCGGCACCTATTATTGTATGCAGTTCATCAATAAAAAGGATTACATTTCCGTCGTTCCGAATCTCTTTCATTACCCGCTTAAGACGTTCTTCAAACTCACCCCTGTATTTTGTCCCCGCGATGAGTGAAGCAATATCCAGGGTTAACACCCGTTTACCAAGAAGAAGATCAGGAGCTGTTCCGTCCACTATTCTTTGAGCCAGCCCCTCCACTATTGCCGTCTTTCCTACCCCGGGTTCCCCGACAAGAACAGGATTGTTTTTTGTCCGTCTGGCAAGAATCTGGATAACCCGTTTAATCTCCGGCTCCCGTCCTATTACCGGGTCAAGATTGCCTTTGCGGGCATACTCCGTAAGGTCCCTGGAGAAGTCATTCAGAGTAGGAGTTCCCTTCTTGTTCACCGGCTGATTCTTCTTTTTTGCTTGAAAATTAGCATTTCTACTGGTTGAATGTGAACCGGAACCCCGCAGGGCAATAACCGCCTTCCGATAGTCATTGTACGACACTCCGTTTTTACCGAGAAAACGCTGGAGAATACTCCCCTGCTCCTTGATGGCTGCAAGAATGAAATGTTCTGTACCTATGTACTCATGACCCAGGGCCTTTGCTTCCTCAGCAGAGTCTTCAATAATTCTTGTACCTCTTCTTGAAAGAGATACGTCCCCCAGGATGTACCCTGAATGTTTTCTCGGTATTCCCTTTTCTATCTCCAGCTGCAGCTCAACAGGATTTATCTTTAAAGACTTTAAGACCTTTAAACCTGTTCCTTCACCCTCTTTTATTATTGCCAGGAGTATATGCTCCGGTAAAAGCTGATCTGATCTGAACCGCTTTGCCTCTTCCTGTGAGTAGACGGTTACTATTAGTTTAGCTCGCTGTGTTAGCCCCTTATACATCTGATCCCCCTACCCTTATTGTAGTAACTCAAGATATCTCTTGACAAGCTTTGAACGGGTATAATTAATAATTTTTGAATTGGATTCCTCATCAAAGTCAAGAGTAGACTGGATATGCGCTTTTTGTACGAGGATTATCAGATAATCAATCCGTTCCAGGGGGACATCGGACCAACCCATTATTATTCCAATTCTAAAATCCATAAGATACTTTACCGCTTCCTTCACTGACAGAAGTCTGCAGTTTTTAAGTATTCCATAAGCCCGGTAAAAGATATCTTCCAGTTCCATGCTTTTACTCTTGTAGAACTGGTCCCGTGCCCTCCGTTCATAGCCCATGAGCGATGAGGTTACTGTCTGCAGTTTCTTCAGATAGGCCTCTTCGCTAATCCCTATCGAAACTTCATTTGAAACCTGATACAGATCCCCCAGAGAGTTTTCCTCATCATTCAAAAAACCTTTAACTGAAAATTCTCCTCTCAGGGAAGACTTTATTGCTCTATCCAGCAGCCCGGTCCTTGCAAGAAACGGCAGATGGAGCATTACTGAAGCTTTCATACCGGTTCCTGCATTCTTTATCTGACTGGTGAGATAACCAAACTCCAGTGAAACTGCATAATCCAGATTTTTTTCCAGAGTTACATCAAACTCCCGGGCTTCATTAAAGACTTCTTTAAGATCAAGCCCTCCTGTATAAGCTGCTATCTTAAGGTGGTCGGTTTCATTCACCATACAGGAAAGACTGTTGTCCCCCCGTATAATAACCGCTTTATTCCTGCCTTCAGAGAAATCTCTGGAAATAAGCCTTTTTTCAAAGAGCATCATTCTCTCAACGGGTATAACGTCATTCATGTACAGAACTTCCATTTCCCCGTACCGGTTACTTGTTTCTACTGCTGAAAGAACAACATTCTTTATCTCTTCCTCTTCCTTCAGAGTCAGTTTTTCAGGAAAAGTAAATCCTGCCAGGTTCCTGGACAGCCTCACCCTGCTGGAAAGAACCACATCACGTTCTTTCCCTTCCTTTCTGCACCACAGAGGAACAGTTTCAAAACCCGAAAAACTACTCATTGCCCCGTCCCAGCTCAATCTCAAGCTCTTTCAGTTTATCGCGTATTACTACTGCAGTTTCATAATCCTCTTTAAACACTGCCTCTTCCAGCTCTTTTTTCAGCCTTTCCCTGTCAACCAGAATTGTTTTATAGCTCTTCAACTTGTAAGGGATATTCCCGTTATGCAGAAGGGGATTGTTTCCTGCTCCCAGAGTTTCACGGATTACCGTTCTGAATTCTCTATAGCAGTCAGGGCAGCCTGCTTTTCCCGTTTCCCTGATTTCATGCAGTTTTGTGTTGCAAGTCGGGCAGTACGTGTTTTTCTGATCAACAAATTGCGTCAAACGCGTTCCATCCAGGAGATTCTTTACCATATTAATAATTGAATTGTTTACCGAACCCTCTGTTTCCGGGATATTCTTATCCCTCGCACACTGACGGCACAAATGCAGATCAATCACTTCCGTTCCTATAATCTGCTGAATGTGTATCGCCGCCTCTCTTTTTCCGCAAACATCACATAACATAATTTCAATATACAAACAATAGTAAGAAAATACAATTACTATTAAGAGAATTGACACATCTAAAAGCACATGGTATGGTTTGGAACGCCATTTTACTAGAAATATGAGGAACATATGCCTTCAAAAAACAAAGAAAATATCGTAGCAGAAAAACAACATAAACATCCGTTTCTGTGGGGTTTCAGTATTGCAATCCTTGTACTGGTTGTTGTCAGTTTTGTAGGAGCACCCTTTTTCAGAGGACTTTTAAGCGGTGGACGGGACGTAGTTTTCGGCCAGTTTGCCGGTAAGGATATTAAATATACTCCGAACAGTTATTTTGCACGCCAGCTGGATTCTTTTGTTCAAAAGTATCAAAATACAGATACCAACAGTTCGAACTACCAGTACCAGACATATCAGATCTGGAAGGGTGCCTTTGACAGTACCGTTTTCCATATGGCAATTCTTGATAATGCACGGGAAAGCGGTTTGTATATATCTGACCACAGGGTAGACAAGGCTCTTACCCAGTACGGTCCATATATGGACAACGGGAAATTCAGCCCCGAAATCTATAACTCTACACCTAATTCGGAGAAATACGCAACCCGGCAGCTATACAGGGAAGAACTTACTCAGCAGCAGTACTTAAGTGATGTGAGTAGTACACTTTCATCTGAAAAGGAAAAAGCTTTTGTAAAGGGCATGTCTTCTCCTGAACGAAGCTTTAAATACGTGGCCTTCAGCTTTGACACGTATCCTGATTCGGAGGTTGTATCCTACGGCAAGGAGAATTCAGCTCTTTTTGCAAAGTCAAATCTTAGCCGTATTTCACTCAAGGATGACAAGAAAACAGCTGATGCTCTCTATAAACAACTCAAGGATAACCCTGCCCGCTTTGAAGAAATAGCACAGAATCAGTCAACAGATATATATGCTGACAAAGGTGGAGACATGGGATGGGTCAGATACCACTCACTTACCGGTGATTTTACAGACACTAAAGATCTCGATACTGTTTTCACCCTTAAATCCGGAGAAGTAAGCTCTCTTATCAAGACCCCCTACGGCTACAGTATTTACCGGGTAAACAACGAAAAAACCAATCCCGACTTCACTTCGGAAGAAGATATTGCTGACATCAGAAATTATCTTCTTACTAACGAAAAGGGTAAAGTTGAAGATTACTTTGTATCGAAGGCCGAAGCTTTCAGAAAAGAAGCTTCCACTTCAGGATTTGATACTGCAGGAAACGTTATGAACCTTACCTATCATGTAACTGACTACTTCCCCATTAACTACGGAAACACCTATTTTATGAAGCATATCAGAGTTCTGGATGATGACAAAGAACTCAGCGCAGCCGCAACCGATGAAAGAGCTCTGAAAGCTCTCTTTTCATTAAAGAAAGATGATACAACGGAGCCCTTGATTTTAAATAATTCAGTAGTTATTGCTCAGTTACTTGACGAACGAAGTGTTAGTGAAGATGAACTCGCCTATCTGGATGCATATTATGCCTATCTTGTTGATCAGTTCAGGCAGGAATCACTGTACAGGAAATTCCTGGGTTCTGATAAACTCAAGAATAACTTCCTGCCAGTCTTTTCAGAAAAAGTTTTAAGAACCAACTAAGGCAGCAGGGTATGATACCTCAAAACCCTCTTCTTGTAGACACAGGCAGAGGGTTTTCTGTTTTTTACCAGGGCAGATATCTTTACAATAAAAAAACACCTGTAGATTCCGCTGAAAGGAAAGTCCGGCATTTGACGATTCTGCCGAAGACTGTACTTTTTCTTCCTTCTCCGCTGCTTTTCTACGGGATCGAAACCCTGCTGCAAAGTCTTCCGGAAGATTGCCTTGTTCTTGCTTTCGAAACCGAAGGACAATTGTGTAAACTTTACGAAAAAACTGGAATAACCATCCCGGATGACAACCGGTTTCACTATTTGATAAATGACATCCCGGGAGCATTGCAGAAACTCAGAAAAGCCGGTATTCACAACTTCAGAAGGGTATCCATAATAACCCTTACCGGGGGATATCTCCTGAATAAAGATGGGTATCGAAGGATCCTCAAGGTCCTTGAAGCAGCTGTCAAGGAGTTCTGGCAAAACAGGATGACTGAGATTCACCTGTCGCCGCTCTGGATCAGGAATATTTTTTTAAATCTGGCTTCTTTAGCCGAACATCAGAACAGGATAATTAAATGGGACTTTGCCGGAATAGAGAACTCCCGCCCTGTCCTTGTCGCAGGAGCCGGAGAGTCCCTGGAAGAGTCGATACCCCGGATAAAAAGACACCAGAACGGCTTGGTAATAGTTGCTGTCGACACAGCAGTTTCAGCCCTTATACATAGTGGAATTACTCCTGATTACATAGTTGCTGTTGATGCTCAAGTTTACAACCTCTTTGATTTTATCGGTATCAAAAAGAGTTCCATCCCGCTGTTCTTCGATTTGACCTGTTATCCCTCCATAGTCAGAAACTTCAAGGGTCCGCTTTATCCCTTCCTTTCTGTTTTCAGTGACAATACCCTGATTTCGCGGATCAGAAACCGCTTCGAGAATCTTACAATTCTTCCTCCTCTTGGCTCAGTTGGAATAACAGCCGTCTACATTGCCCTTATGATGAGTGACGGACCGGTTATTCATACAGGACTTGATTTTTCATACCTTCTGGGGAAGTCTCATGCCAGGGGAACCCCCTTTCACTCCTCTATTCTTTTTGACACGACCCGTCTTCTCCCGGTCGAAAACATCGGAGGTTTCTTTAATCGTCCTTTTATCAAAGTGGAAGATAAAACAGGAAAGGAAAGAGTGACAAACACAATTCTTTATTCATACGCAAAACTCATGAATGAATATTTTGGAAAGGAGAAAAGACTGTACGATTTAGGCACTGTGGGGCTTAGATCTGCAGGAAAGATTATGAGTGAAATAGATGAGGCAGTTATCGGGGACAGCAGTATTCCTGCTGCCGAGAAAGAATCAGAGAGGATAAGAGCTCTTTCCGAAACCGGGAGATTAAAAAACATTTCATTTCTTGAAGAAGAACTTAAAAAGATCAAGGATCTGCATTCAGAACTGTACCATTTTTTGACAGGAGAAACTTCCACCAGTAATGTCGTCAAAGAGCTCCTCACTTCCATGGATTACCTGTTCAAACACTTCCCCGACTTTCCACCCAAGGATGAAGCTGCTCCTGATTACATAAAACGAGTGCTTTTATCCGCTGAATATTTCAGTGGTATCCTCTCGAAATCCCTGTCAATCACTCTTGAGGACAGAAAGAAAAGCTGACTGGGGCACTTCGACGTTCCCCACCATCTTCATCCGCTTCTTTCCCTCTTTCTGTTTCTCGAGGAGTTTTCTCTTCCGGGATATATCGCCGCCGTAACACTTGGCGGTAACATCCTTGCGTAAGGCGGATATTGTCTCTCTGGCAATTATTGTGCTTCCAATCGCACCCTGAATAGGTATCTTGAATTGTTGCCGGGGGATCTCCTCCCTGAGTTTTTTACAGACTACCCTGGCTCTTGGTACTGCGTTCTCCCTAAAGACAAGTTGGGATAAAGCATCCACCACCTGTCCATTAACCATAATATCAAGCCTGACAAGATCTGTTCTTCTAAAGTCTGCTATCTCGTAATCAAAGGATGCATACCCCCGGCTGATTGATTTAAGTCTATCGTAAAAATCAAAAATAACTTCTGCAAGGGGCATATCGTATACCATTTCCACTCTCTTTTCGTCAAGATAGCGCATTGACTCCTGAACACCCCTTTTTTCAAGGCACAGCTTTATAATACCCCCGACAAACTCTGCAGGGGTTATAAGGGTTGCCTTTATATAGGGCTCCTCAACATATTCTATCTGCATGGGATCAGGAAACTCCAAAGGATTATCTATAAAATGATCCTCTCCATTTTTCAGGAACAGATGATACTGAACTGAAGGGGAAGTAAAGACTATGGAAAGACCGAACTCCCTTTCCAGCCGCTCCTGTACAACTTCCAGATGAAGCAGGCCGAGAAAACCGCATCTGAAACCGAAGCCCAGGGCGGCGGAGGAATCCTTTTCGTATACTAAAGAGGCATCGTTCAGTTTCAGTCTGTCTATTGAAGTATGCAGCTCCTCGTAATCCTCGGAATCTACGGGATATATCGACGAAAAAACAACAGGCTGTACTTCCTTGAATCCGGCCAATGGTTCGCTGCAGGGGTTAT
>QNBL01000008.1 GCA_003641695.1 Spirochaetota bacterium | reverse complement strand
TTCGGACATCAGACAAAACGCTGGGACCCCAGAATGAAAAAGTACATCTTCACTGCAAGAAACGGTATCCATATTATCGATCTGCAGAAAACAGTTGTAGCTATCAAAGAAGCTTATGAAGTTGTACGCCAGCAGGTAAAAGACGGCAAATCAATTCTTTTTGTCGGAACAAAAAAGCAGGCGCAGCAGGCCATTGAGCGTGAAGCCAAAAGATGCGGTATGTACTATATTAACAACCGCTGGCTCGGCGGAATGCTGACCAACTTTCAGACCATAAAAAAGTCGATTCATCGCCTTAAAAAGATAGAGAAAATGGAAGTCGACGGTACATTTGAAAGTCTTACAAAGAAAGAAGTTGCAAAACTCAACAAGGAACGGGCAAGGCTTGAGAAGAACCTCGGCGGAATCAAGGACATGAAGGATCTTCCGGGAGCTATCTTTATAATCGATACAAGAAAAGAAGCAATTGCAGTTGCAGAGGCAAAGAGAATGGGAATCCCCATTATCGCCGTTGTGGATACGAACTGCGATCCAACGGATATAGATTATCCCGTACCGGGAAATGATGATGCCATCAGAGCAATAACACTCTTTACCCAGATTATTGCAAACGCTGTTGTGGATGCAGATAACGAAGTCGGAATCGAAATCATTGAAAATCTTCAGGAAGATGAGATCGCAGAAGTAGAAGTTGATGCCGCAGTTAAAGAAGAAACTCCTGAAGAGGCTGCAGAAGCGACCGAGGAAGCACCTGCAGCAGTGGAGGAAGAAGTAAAAGAAGAACCGGCTGCTGATACTGAAGCAGAAAAAACTGAAGCTGAGGAATAAGGAGAATATTGTGGGAATTAAAGCAGCAGATGTAAAAAAGCTAAGGGATAAGACAGGAGCAGGCATGCTTGACTGCAAGAATGCTCTTTCCAAAGCGGACGGCGATTTCGCCAAAGCTGAAAAAATACTAAAGGAACTCGGACTCGCAGCAGCTGCCAAGAGAAGCGGCAGAGCTACAAACCAGGGACGGGTGTTTACCAAAATAAGCGATAACAAGGCTGTAATCCTTGAAATAGGATGCGAAACAGATTTTGTGGCGAGAAACACCGATTTTATCGCTCTTGGCGAAGATATTGCCGCAACGGTAATAGACAAGGGACTTACAGAGATTACCCCGGAGCTTGAAGAGAAGGTTAAAGAAACAATCAGCAAGATTAAAGAAAATATGTCCCTGAAAAGGCTCAAGGTTCTTGATATCGCAGAAAATGAGCTTGTGGTTGACTATATCCATGGCGAGGGTTCCATCGGGATCCTTGTCAAACTGACAAGCGATAAACCGGAGATTTTCAAGAACGAAGTTGTTACATCCTTCGGATTTGACTGTGCTCTGCATATTGCGGCATTCAATCCCAAGTATCTCTCAAGAAACGACGTTCCTGCAGACTATGTCAAGGAACAGGAAGAGATCTTTATGGCACAGGCCAAGAACCTGGGAAGACCTGAAAAAGTACTCGAGGGTATTGTAAAGGGTAAACTGAACAAGCACTTTTCCGAGATATGTTTCCTCGATCAGCCTTTTGTTAAAGATGACAAACAGAGCGTATCCAAAGTGATGGCATCAGTAGCTAAGGAAGCTGGCGGATCGCTTTCAATTCCCGAGTTTGTGTACTACAAAGTCGGAGACGAAGAGTAAACCAATTTAAGTCCGCTCCTTCTAACCGGGGAGCGGTTTGTTTTTAAGGAGACCTTCATGAAATCAGTAATTAATAATGCAGAAACCCGTATGAAAAAAAGTGTTGCAGCTTTAGGATCTGAGTTTAATTCTCTACGAACAGGACGTGCTTCCTCTGCTCTGTTTGACAAGATTAAGGTTGATTACTACGGGCAGTCTACTCCTCTCTCACAGGTCGCTACCATCTCTGTTCCGGAAGCAAGACTCGTCGTTATCCAGCCGTGGGACAAGGGATTACTGAGCGAAATCGAAAGAGCAGTTCAAAAATCGGAGCTTTCGGTAAACCCGAACAACGATGGTAAAGTACTCAGAATCAACATTCCTCCGCTGACTGAAGAACGGAGGAAAGAACTTGTAAAAGTTGCCAAAAACACTGCAGAACAGAGCAGAGTGGCAGTAAGAAACATCAGACGGGATGCCAATGATGAGCTGAAGAAAATGGAAAAGAGCAGCGATATTACAGAAGACGATGCGAAGCGGGGAGAAGATGAAATACAGAAACTCACCGATAAGTATGTAAAAGAAATTAATAATCTTCTTGAAGAAAAAGAAAAAGAGATAATGGAAATATAACAGTGAAAATTGCTCCCTTACATATTGGTATCATTATGGACGGCAACGGACGGTGGGCTGAAAACCGCAACCTTCCCCGAACCGCCGGTCATAAACAAGGCATAACAACCGTAAAAAGGATAATCAAGGAAGCAATACGTCTGGGGATACCGTATCTTACACTTTACGTTTTCTCTACTGAAAACTGGAAACGCACGGAAAAGGAAGTCGGATTTCTCATGAAACTGATAGTTTTCCATATGCGGACTGAAGCATCCTTCTACCAAACCAACAGAATAAAAGTAAAACATGCTGGAGACATGTCCGGTCTTCCTGAAGAAGTGCGGAAGGAGATAGAGAAGTCTATTGAGAATACCCGGAACAACGAAGCAATAACGGTAACCCTTGCAATAAACTACGGAGGCAGAGACGAGATTATCCGCAGTGTGAATAAATGGATTACAGCAAAGGGACCCGACACCGGACCATTTTCCGAAGAAGCAATGCAAATGAATCTCGACAACAATGATGTTCCGGATCCGGATCTTATTATACGTACGGCAGGAGAGCAGAGGATGAGTAACTTTCTTCTTTGGGAAAGCGCCTACTCTGAATATTACTTTACTGAAACGCTTTGGCCCGATTTTACCGATGAGGATTTGTCTAAAGCAATAGAATCATACAGGGGACGAGAGCGTAAATTCGGCGGT
This sequence comes from Spirochaetota bacterium, assembly GCA_003641695.1. Lineage (GTDB taxonomy): Bacteria > Spirochaetota > Spirochaetia > B11-G9 > B11-G9 > B11-G9. The sequence continues at coordinate 18,093 of QNBL01000008.1, read as the reverse complement.
GTACAATGAAAGAAGTTACAAAAAGAATATTTCTCGCAGTTGTTGTTATTCCGGTTCTTATTATCATTATATTTTTTCTACCCTTTATGCATTATATTGCACTTTTAGGGGGTATTCTCCTCTTTACGTTTATAGGTACAAGAGAGTTTGTATCTATATCACTGAAAGATGACATTTCCCGGACAGGGTCCTTTTTCAGTGCTTTTAGCGGATTAATTTTTCCGGTACTTTTCTATCTTCAGGTTAATAACTGGATAACAACCCTCGGTATGGAGATTTCTCTAGCGGCGGTATTCTCTTTAATTCTGATTCTAAACCTTGTTCGGTATGAAAAGAAAGAGGACACCGCTGCCTTAAAAAGAATAACCGTTCAAATATCTTCAGTAATTTATCCAGGCTTTTTTTTGGGGTATCTGATTAAATTAACTGCCCTGCCCCACAATTCCGGTTTGGTGATTTTTTTCTTTCTGGTAATATTTATAAACGATTCTGCTGCATATACCTTTGGGATGCTTTTTGGAAGAAAATCCTGGAAACCTTTCAGGGTAAGCCCCAAAAAAAGCATTGTAGGGTTCATAGGAGGCACCACAGCAGCTGTAGTGTCCGGAATGGTATTTACCATCCTTTTCCCGGAAGTTCTTCCCGCTACCCTTACAGAAGCAGTGCTGCTCTCATTTATCCTTTCAGCAACTGCAAACATCGGAGACCTTATTGAATCAGTTTTAAAACGTTCTGCCGGGGTCAAGGATTCCGGTACTGTCATGATGGGACGCGGAGGAGTATTGGACTCAATTGATTCTCTTCTCTTCAGTGCTCCGGTTTACTACTTTATGCTGCTTTTTCTGCAGTAAAGGCAGGCTGACATGAAAAAGGTAATTATTCTTGGAGCCACCGGTTCAATCGGCCGGAATGCTCTTGATGTAATCAGAAAGAACAGTAATGATTTCACCGTAGCAGGCTTAAGTGCTCATACAGGAGAGGCTGCACTGCTGCAGGCTGCGGATGAGTTCAAGGTAACAAGAGCTCTTGCTCTCAGCGGGAAAACCCCCGATTCTGACAGAATCGCTTTTATCGGCAAAACAGCCCTCCTTAGAATGATCCGGGAAACAGAAGCGGATATGGTAGTCAACGGGATTGCAGGATCTGAGGGGCTTCTGCCATCTGTAGAAGCCCTTTCCAGCGGCAAGGACCTCGCCCTTGCAAACAAAGAAACAATTGTTATGGCCGGTCCGCTTATCAAAGATCTTGCATCTAAAAACAGCAAATTGATCCTTCCGGTGGATTCTGAGCACTCAGCGGTTTTCCAGCTTTTACGGGATAAAAATCTTTCAGAGGTTACAGAAATTATACTGACTGCTTCAGGCGGACCTTTCAGAGACAAACCTCTGCAGGAATTCAGGGATATTACTCTTGCCGATGCGCTGAAACACCCTACATGGTCCATGGGACAAAAAATATCCATAGATTCGGCAACCATGGCCAACAAAGGGCTGGAAGTCATTGAGGCTCATGAGCTTTTTAATTTTCCCGGAAGCAGGATCAAGGTGCTTATTCATCCTGAAAGCAGAGTACATTCCTTAATACGAACCGCAGATGGTGAAATGTATGCGCAGATAAGCAATCCCGATATGCGTATTCCAATACAGAATGCATTAACCTTCCCAAAGATAAAATTCAGCAGCTTCGGACATCTCGATCTTGCAGACACCATAGTATCCTTTTTTTCTGCTGATAAAGAGAAATTCCCGCTTCTTTTCCTTGCGTACACGGCCCTGGATATGGGAAAGAGTTACAAAATAGCTTATAATGCTGCCAACGAAGCGGCTGTCGGGGCTTTTATAGACGGCAGAATAGGATTCCTTTCAATTCACAGGATCGTTGCTGAAATTCTTGAAATGAACTGGAGTATGGAGCCCCGTAACTTTGACGAGGTACTTGAGACAGACAGGGAAGTACGGTCTGCAGCTGATAAGAAAATTAAGGAACACATATAGATATGCTGAAAACAATTCTTCTTGGGATCATAGGACTTGATATTGTAGTTCTCGTACATGAACTCGGACATTTTTTTGCCGCCAAACTCAGTGGAATTGAGGTTGAAGCCTTTTCCATTGGAATGGGTAAAAAACTTTTGTTCTTTTCTTACCGCAGTACTGAATACCGGCTCAGTATGCTTCCGGTAGGCGGTTATTGCAAAATGAAGGGGGAAGAGCAGTTTTCAAGGGCACTTAAAGAGAAGGATACCTCAATCCCTTATGAAAAAGGTTCTCTTTTTTCAGTATCCCCTTTTAAAAGAATTTTCACCTACCTTGCAGGTCCTCTTGCAAACTTCTTGTTTTCCGTAGTAGTTCTTTCGCTTATATGGCTTTCCGGCTTTTCAATAAACACGTACAGCAACAAAATTATACTCGTTTCTGACTATCCGGAAGTTTACCACTCAACCGGTAATCCAGCGGATAAGGGAGGCTTGAAAAGCGGTGATACAATTATTAGAATTGAAGACTCCAGGGTAACCAATTACTCCCAAATACAGGACATTGTGTATCAGTCTCCCGGCAAACCACTTACCTTTTCAGTGAACCGGGAAGGTAAGGAGATTCAGCTCACTATCACTCCGGCTCTTGATAAAGACAGCGGTGCAGGAAAAATCGGTGTTGCCCCCTATATAGAGCCGGTGATCGAAAATGTCAAACCTGCCAGCACGTCCTCAATTGCCGGACTTAAAAAAGGGGACAGGATTCTGGAAGCAAACGGAGAAAAGGTTGAAAATTACCTGGATCTGCTCAAAGTTGTTGCGGCACGGCCTAAACTTCTGAAACTGAAGGTACTTTCTGGCGATATCCGGATGGATAGAACTCTCATTCCGGTGTATAATGACTCGGGAATGACAGACCTGGGCATTTCCTTTAGACCTTTAACCATCAGCAAGGGGCGTACCGGACCTGTTGATAGTTTTAAAAACGGAACATTGGAGAGCGTAGATAATTTAATGCTTACCATTAAGAGCCTCGGACTTCTCTTTGCCGGTGTTCATCTTGATAAAGCTGTTTCCGGACCGATCAGGATAACATACTTTGTCGGAGAGGTCGCAACAGAAGGGTTTAAAAGCGGTGTTAAAGCGGGATTGACCAATCTTTTCAGGTTTTTAAGTGTAATAAGTATCGCCCTGTGCTTTGCAAACCTTCTTCCAATTCCAATATTTGACGGGGGGTTGATACTTTTCACCCTGATTACAATTATACGGAGAAAAGGGGTAAACCCGGTTACCTTTTACCGGTATCAATCAGTGGGAATGTTTATTCTGCTCGTAATTTTCCTGCTTACCACCTTCGGGGATATTTCCTTTCTATTTTCCAGAGGTTAGGAGAGAAAGTTGAAAACTATTACATGTTACTGCGAGAATACATTCGAAGCTGATATCCCCGACACGATTGATCTGAATAAGGAACCCGGCATTGTGGACAAGATACTTGATGGTACTTTTCTTTCATATACGTGTCCTAAATGTGAAACTGTTCTCAAGCCCGAGTTTACTATCCGGATTAAAGACAGCAGCAAGGATCTGGATCTTCTCTATATCTCTGAGATTGAACGCAATTCCTATCTGTCAGGACGAACATCCTATTCTGCAGAACGTATAGTAATAGGTTTTGCAGAGCTTCAGGAAAAGTTTAGAATTCTTAAATGCAAACTTGACGACAGAGCTGTTGAGATGATAAAAGCCTATCTTATTTCCCGGGCGGATGAATATTCTAATATTAGAATATTCTTTGCGGGGAAAGAGGAAAACAAACTTGTTTTTCATATAGAAGGGCTTGAAGATAATAAAACTGCAGTAACGCATATTTCACTGGAACTCTACGAAAAACTCAAAAAAAACATTGATGATAACAAGGTTGATCCGGCTCTAAAAGAAGTTTTGAGTCCACCATATATTTCAGTCAACAAAATCCAAACTGTGAGGGATTAAACGTGAAGAGATTTCCATTTTTAGTTATTCTTTTATTCACTACTGTTTTTGCACATGCAGCAGATCATATTGTCATAAACAGCGGCCATACAAAGCCGGTGAACGCCCTTATGGGAGACGCAAAAAACAATCTTTTGTTTACAGGAGATGAAAACGGAACAGTCAAGATATGGGATACGGCGAAAAATCATCTAATCAAAAATTTGCAGATTTCCCATCTGCCAATAAGATATATTGCTGTAAATCCTGTCAGCTCCGACATTGCCGTTTTGGTAACTGATAATCTCAACACCTTTAAACTCAGTGTTTGGAACTGGAAAAAGGGAGTGAAAAAGTTTACTCACCGGTTGTCAGAACTACCCTTGAGCCTTACCTATTCCCCTAAGGGTACTTTTATCGTGTACAGTAAGCCGGATTGGAATAGTCTGACTTTTCTTGATGCTGAAAAGGGATACAGAAAGCAGTTCCTGACCGGTGATACAGGGATTGTTTCGGCCGTGTACGTTTCAGCATCGGAAAAAACCCTATTGCTGTATACCCCCTCCGGCACAATTCAATATTGGGATCTCAGGACCGGCAATCAGAAAATAGCCCCCATCAAAACCAAAGGAAACCTGACGTCAATTCTTTTCGCCTCCAACGGAGCAAAGATGACAGGATTTTACGACAATGGAATCTATCTTATTGATCTGGTATCCGGTACAATTCTGGATACAGCAGAAAAAAAGGGCATAGTTGGAGCTGCAGAAGATTTTTTAACCGGGAATACAGCTTTTCTGTCAAAATCAGGGGGGGAAAACTTTATTGATACCTACAGTATACAAGGATCTACGTTAATTCACACTGGTACCATGAAACTAAGCATTGAAGCAGATAAAACAGGCCTGGTTTGTTCAAACAACTCGGTTTTCTTTACCAGCGGGGAAGGGGTTCTTTACCGGTCCAGAGTTTCATCAAAAACAACAACCCTGTTTGCAAAAAATATTTACGGAACTATACTGGATCTTGGTCTGACAAACGGCAGGATGCTCATCTCATCCGAAAAAGGCTTCACGCTGGTACATTCAGACCTTCTCAGCAGCAATACCGATTCATCCCTTTTTACCGTTACTGACTACCCGGTCAAGGAGAATGTGCCTGTGGGAATTGTGACTTCACCGGATAATTATTATTATTACCGTAAAGATACCTCTCCGGGTTTTCTTAAGCAGTTCAGTACAAACGGGTTCGAAAGGACCATAACCGAGGATTTTCAATCCGGCATAAACAGCATTTCCTTTTCCGCAGGGTACTTCCTTTCCCTTGAGAAGAACGGTAGATGTACCATGATTGACCAAAATACCGGAGAAACAAAGTTCAGTTATACTTCCTACGGGATTCAATCCATCTCCCTTATACATTCAGGCAATATAATTGCAGGGAGGAATCAGACAGGACTTATTAAATCTCCTCTTTTAAATATAAATACTTCTACAGAAGAAGTTGTTCCGGTTCGAGACTCCAATATTCTCACTTTCAAGGTTGACTACGATCCAGTTACAAGGATTCTCTATTCCCTTGGATTTGAGAAGAAGGACTCGGATCTTAAAACTGTCCTGAAAGCTCATCGGGGAAAGTCTCTGGAGATTACCGAAACTCTCCTAACCTACCCCGGAGAAGACAGTAAAGCTTCTGTGATTGTTGATAAAAACAGATCGAGAGTATTTACAACCCTTGGATTCGGAGGTATACATATGCTTTCCTGGAACGGGTTTACCTCCCTGGAAAGCTCAGACCACATTCCAAGAAAGCTCTTTCTGCATAATAATATCCTTGCTTCTCTGAACAGTGATTCAACAATTTCACTATGGGATACTTCCAGCGGCAAACTTCTTATGGATTTCTACATTATTAAAGATGGCGGTTGGGCAGCTGTAGGGGAAAACGGGAAAGTATTCGCTTCGCCTTCGGCAAAGAAATACATTCTTAACGTACAATATTAGTCGTGTGAAGGGTTTTCGGCTATCTTGAGGACAGCTTTGCGTACCGCTGAGCTTACCTCTTCCCCGTACTCTGTATCGTCAAGATTATGAGCATAAAGCTTCCCCAGTAAAGAAACCCGGTAAACAGGCTTTAAGGAATTCAGGGCATAGGCTGCCATATCAAGTACACATTCCTGACATTTGCAAAAATCCTTTGCATAATCTTTCTGAAGCTCTTTTTCGAGATGTTCCAAAACAAGCCTTTCAGTTTCATTCACAAGATTCTGAAAATCATAACTGTCTTTAATGCTCATTTATTCCTCCTATTCCTTATCCTGGCTTAAATTCTCAAATCTGGTGTACTTGGGCAGGAATGCAATCCGGACCGTACCAATCGGACCATTTCTCTGTTTGGCAACGATCAATTCAGTAACAACATTGGTAACCCTGCTGGATTGATCATGATCCCTGTCAGTTTCCCTTTGGCGGTGCAGAAACATTACAACGTCCGCATCCTGCTCAATAGACCCGGATTCCCTCAGGTCTGCAAGATTAGGGGCCTTTCCCTCTGACTGTCTGCCGACCTGTGATAAACATATTATCGGAATATTCAGCTCCCTGGCAAGAGATTTCAGGGATCTGGATATTTCAGCAACCTGCTCATGGCGGGGTACATTGGTTTTTGTCTCAGGCTCTATGAGTCCTATATAGTCAACAAATATTACTTCTACATTCTCTTTACTTCTCAGCCTTCTGGCTTGTGCTCTGAAATCAAGCAATTTCATATTCGGTGTATCATCAATATAAAGCGGTGCATCATAAATACGGCCGGCTGCATCCGTTAAACTCTGGAAATCCGAGGTCCTGAGCATTCCCGATCTGATTTTCTCAGAGTTAATCCGTGATTCGCTTGAAATCAAACGCATCATGAGTGCGTTTTCCGACATTTCAAGGGTAAAAAACCCTACAGGGATCTTTTTCTCAACTGCCATATTTGCAGCCATGGTCAGGGCTAAAGCAGTTTTTCCAACGGAAGGACGTGCACCGATAATGATAAACTCTGATTTCTGGAATCCACTGGTCATGGCATCCAGTTCACTGAATCCAGAAGGAACTCCGGTATAACTGTCCTTATGCCTGTACAGCTTCTCAATGGCCTCTATGGTTTCAGGTATTATTTCACTTGCAGCTCTGTAACCGCCTCTCTGCTGGTTGTCGGTTACTTCAAAGATTTTTTTCTCTGCCTCTTCTATGATGGCCCTGCTGTCAAGCGAGTCGTTATGTGAGCTCGAAATCATCTCTCCGGCAATCTTGAGCATCAGCCGCCTTAAACTGTTCTCTTGAACAATTTTGGCATAATATTCGACGTTGGCACTGGTGGGCACAACCGAAGTCAGGGAAGATACGTAGGCAGCACCACCGGAAGCAGTTAAATCTCCTTTGGTACGCAGCTCTTCAGTAAGGGTAAGAAGGTCAATTGCCTCCCCTCTGTTAAAGAGTGATAATATCGCAGTAAATATCTTTTTGTGAGCCAGCTTGTAAAAATCATCTGCCCTCAAATAACGAAGAACAACCCCGAGAGCCTCGGGGTTCTGAAGAAGCGCCCCCAAGGTCGCCATCTCAGCTTCGTTGTTGTGGGGCGGTATTTTATCTTTTAAACTTTCGGCAGTCATCCTGTTTTGGGGCTACTGCTCCTGTTCTTCTGTTTCTTCGGCTTTCTCAGCTTCCGCTTCCGGAGCAGATTCTTCTACAACGGAAGATTCCTCACTCTCGTCTTTAGCTGGAGCTTCCGTTTTTACTTTTTTCTCAACGGGTGCGGATGATTCTTCCTTATCACTCTTAATAATTACTTTCAGCTCGGCAAATTCATCTCCGTAAAGTTTGATCTTTGCAGTATAGGTACCAAGAGCCTTAATGTTATGTTCAGGAAGCTCTATCTTTTTTCTCTCTACGGTAATGCCAAGAGCCTTCAGAGCTTCTGCAACGTTGGCATTTGTCACAGAACCGAAAAGTTTACCGTTATCACCGGAAGGAACTTCAAGAACGATTTCCTGTTCCTGTATTTTTTCTTTAAGTGAAAGAGATGCTTTCCGTTTCTCCTCTTTCCTCTTTTCAATTGCAGCTTTTCTGCTTTCAAACAAAGCTATGCTTTGCTTATTGTAAAGGACTGCATAACCCTGGGGGATGAGATAGTTTCTGGCATAGCCTCTTGCTACTTCACATACATCTCCCTCTTCTCCGAGGTTATAGACATCCTGATTAAGAATGAGCTTCATATCTTCTTCTCCTTATAGAATTATCGATATCGTACCCAGATTTCGGAAACACCTAATCCGGGAATCCCGAGCAGCACAACGAGGTTCAGCCCGGGGATCAGAAACAGCAGAAATATCAACATTACAATTGACCGCTGTTTCCGTCTGGCAAATTCTTTCTTCCTTAAAAAATATTTTATGAGTCCCGCACCCTTTATGCCGTATAAAAGCAGCATAATAAGAGTAACATTCCAGCTGATATACCCCAGCCAGCCGAGGGATAACAGATGATCCGCCAGGACACCTGCCAAAGCAGCAATAAGAACCCAAACAGACCAATCAGGAATAGTAAATCTTTCAGTATCAAACCTTTTATCCCTGTTTTTTCTCGTAACAAACAGATCCGAAAGATACCAACAACCTGAAAGCAGGAAGAAATAGGCTGCAATAAAATCCCTGAAAGCTATATCCCTGACCATCAGAGTAATCTCCCCAGGCTTTATTCCAAGCGCTGAAAATGATTCATCTCCGTCCAGAAGTAATTTTGTTGCATAGGAAACCTGGTCTTTCAGAAAATCAACAACCTGACTATTTCCAGTATACATAAGTATAACCGGAATACTAACAACCGCAAACAGAACGGTGGACGCAATAATCTTGTATAAAGATCTCCCCTGAAAGAAAGCTATAACAAGAGCGCCTGCCAGCAAAGCTACCGGGTAAGACAAACCGTACGTTATAGCAAATCCTCTTAATCCTGATCCTTCGAGAGCTCCTATCTTTACAATCAATTGTATACCAACGGCTGCAAGCACAACAAAACCCAGCACAGCTGCCGCAAGAGCACCCCTTTTCCGTCCAATGTACAGAACCGGGACTATAAAAAGATAGAAGACAAAACTTGCCTGAAAGATCAGGAAAGAAGCAACTGCCGCTACAACCAGTTCTTTGGCAATCTGCTTCCGGAGTAAATCTTCCATAAAAATCCTACTGTTTTACAAAGGGGAGATATGCAAGGACTCTTGCTCGCTTTATCTCTCGAGAAAGCATTCTCTGGTGTTTTGCACAGGTTCCGGTAATTCTTCTTGGAAGAATCTTCCCCCTTTCAGTGGTAAATCTGCGCAGAGTATCAGGATCTTTGTAATCAGCTACAATCTTCTGAGTACAAAAACGGCATACTTTCTTTCTAAAGAACTTGTTACCGCCTGCTCCTCTGTTGTATCCGCCTCTTCCACCCTGTGAAGGTCGACGGTTTTGAGCAGGTCTTGATGGTCCATCACCTGCAGCAGGTGCTGCCGGAGCTTCCGCTCCCGCTTTTATCTCTCTCTTATCTTCATCTGACATTATTTTCTCCTTAACTAAAATGGGATATCGTCTTCAAAGTCCGGTCCGGCTGATTTGGATGTATTGTTAAACTGCTCAAAGGGCGTAGAAGTTGACCCGCCTCTGGCCGCTCCTCCACCTGAAGCCCCGGAACCGCCTCCGAGAAGCTGGACATTACCTGCAATTATCTCTACCTTGCTTCTTTTTTGTCCGTCCTGTTCCCACCGATTCTGTCTCAGCTCACCATTTACAGCAACCTGTTTTCCTTTCCCAAGATACTGCTGAATTGCTTCACCCTGCTTACCCCAGAGTACGACATCAAAGTAACTCACCTCATCTGTCCACTGATCACCGGACCTCTTCCTTCGGTTCACAGCAAGACTGAATTTACACACCGCAGTTCCGGCGTTGGTATACTTCAATTCTGCATCTCTGGTCAGCCTTCCTACCAGCACGACCGTGTTAATATCATTAGCCATAGGACTGAAGACCCCCTGTTATTATTTTTCTTTTTTTACGAAAAGATACTTTAGAAACGTATTAGAAAGCCTGTATTCCCTCTCCATCGCCTCAATTGTCTCAGGGGAAGCCTCAAGCTCGTAGTAATAATAGTGTCCCTTTGTTTCTTTCTTGATTTCGTAGGCAAGCTGCTTAACTCCGAGGTCTTCCTCTTTAAGCACTTTGATTGAGTGTTTCTCAAACTGAGCTTTAACCAGCTCTTTGCCCTTTAGAAATGAATCTTCATCAATTTTGAAGATACAGGTAAATTCGTAGGTTCTCATAAACCCTCCTTGTGGTCAATTTGATCCGCATTACCAGCGGATAAAGAGGTCAAGGCAAACTACCATAGAGAAGAATCAATGTCAAGTAAGCGCTCCTTTTTCCCGATACTGAAACCATGACACAATGCATTCACTACGAGGATAATATCTTTCTGGTTCTGGACTATCTTACCTACCTTCAGCGGGGCTTAAGACTCGATATTGATGATAACTACTTTGGAGAAAAGATCGTTACAGATCTCATTTTTTTCGATTCGGTACTTCACAGTATTTTTGATTCCCTGAAGGAAAGCACTCTTCAAAAAGATAAAAATCAATACCTGAGACTACTGCTCAAGACGATTAAACTGTACACTTCTATCGGCGAAGAGATAGTTGACGACAAGGCAGGCCGTCTGATAGACTTTTCCGGATTCAAGCCCAAGCTCAAAGAAATGGTTCTGGAGCAGAGGAAAACCCTTAAAGAGCTTACAATCATTCTTGATTCCGACAGTTTGGATGATGATAGCGGGGATCAGATAAGCCAGGAGGAGATGCTGTTCCTTATGTCCGGAGGAGATGAAGAAGATGACGGAGAAACACCTTGACCCCGGTATACTCAAAGAATTCAAGGAAAAAAAGATACATAAGGAACTGACCTTTAAAATACTCGATGGTTTTAACAGCGGGAAATACCGAAACACGCCTGCTGTGTCCGTATCATCGATCCCCGATATGTCCAATAACAGTATAGTAGACAGAGCAGGACTTAAAACCTACAGCATGCCGGCAGTTGCTTTCAGAAAAAGGATGGCATCTTTACTCCCCGAAATAAACAGTTCCAACTTTGGAGCAGAAACAAGCGGAAAGATTATCCTTTCACTGCCGGAACTTGAAAAAATAGGAGTCCTTCTGTACCCTCTGACATCCTTCGGAATCCTGAACGGTGGATCTGCCACCAGCTACGTAGACCGGAAAAAAAATCAAAATTTTGATCCCGATATATTTAATCTTTACGAAGATCTCTTCGACACCCTTTCGAAAAAATCGAAGGGGAAGGCAAAAGGGATTACTCCTGCATTCATACAGTCCAACGGAGAGCCCGGTCCGGATTTTCTTGAGCTGAAACTCCGGGGACTTTTGGTACAGGCGTTAAAATATCAGGTTGTTACCGGGAAGATTTCAGAAAACCGGGGTCTGTCCCCGCTTTTCCCGTTCTTTCAAATGACAAGTACCTACAACAACAGCCAAATTCTGGAGAAGCTGGATACTTACAACGAAAGTCCTTATCTTGCCGATCTTGTCGAGGCAACGGGCATCCCGATTACAAAAGCAGAGACTGCGGTGCAGCCCTTAATAAGTGCATTTACCCCGGTTGAAGCCGGAAAAGAGCTGGACCTTTTTACCACTGCATGGGGGAAAAAAGATACCCTGCTGCCGCTTCCCGGCGGACACGGGCAAAACTTCTTCGTATTAAGGGGGATATATAAGAACCTGTATAAAATGGGGAAACGGTTCGTCTATATTGGCAACATAGACAATATTGGAAGTACCGTTGATCCGGTATCCTTGGCCATCCTGGCATTATCGGGTAAACAGGCGGCATTTGATTTTTCCTTCAAGACTCCGGTTGATGTTAAGGGCGGTATTCTTGTATCCGACAGCAGCGGCCGTCTGAACTGTGCGGATATAGGTCCTGCAATACCAAAAGATGAGGTTGTCCGGTACGAAGAAATGGGCACCCCCATCCTTTTCAACTGTGCCACAGGTCTCTTCAATCTTGAATATCTGGCATCTACTATTGACACAATTATTGAAAAACTGCCACTCCGTTTCAGCAATCAGGACAAGGATGCAGGGAAATACTCTCAGGCTGAACAGGTTACCTGGGAAATCATGGGGATTCTTGATGACTTCCTCGTTCTTGCAGTCAACAAGTACGACCGGTTCCTTGCTGCCAAAATGCTGGTGGAAGGGATCCTTACCAGCGGGATAAGACTTGATGCTAAAGTTTTTGAATCCAGTGATACACTTAAAAACCTGAAAGAACTGGCAGTAAATCTTAACCACGGCCTTACCTCCACCCTAACACAGTACTATGGGCTAACTCAAAATGGTCAGAAATGGACCTGTCAGACAACTGCAAATCTTAAAAACAGTTTACACCGGCAACCAGACCGTAAACCTTGATTTACCTTCCTTTATTGTATACTCTTTAGCTGGGAGGAAAAGATGTCACTTAAAAAATCTCTTGGCATTATTGATGTTTTTTCACTTGCCAGTGGAGCCATGATCAGCTCCGGGCTCTTTATTCTCCCTGCCATCGTTTATCTTGAAGCTGGTCCCGGAATAATAGTCTCCTACATAATTGGAGCTGTTATTATTATCCCATCCCTTTTCAGTAAGGCTGAACTGGCAACGGCCATGCCCAAGGCCGGCGGTACCTACTTTTTCGTAGACAAGAGTATGGGATCTTTATTCGGTACCATAGCCGGCTTTACCGGATGGCTCTCCCTTATCCTGAAAAGCTCCTTTGCTCTTATAGGAATCGGAATTTTCGCTGCTCCTTACTTCGATAATCCGTTTATTACCATTAATACAGTTGCCGCTTTCTTTGCTCTTTTTTTCGGTGTATTGAACGCTGTAAGTGTGAAACATACAAGCAGACTTCAGACAATACTGGTAGTATTCTTAATCTCTATCCTGGTGCTGTATATCATTCTCGGAATAAATAAAATGGATGTACACAACTTTGTTCCCTTTATGCCGCATGGTAAAATGAGTATTATTACGGTTTCAGGAATAATATTTATCTCCTTCGGCGGTCTAACAAAGATAGCCGCCGTGGCAGAAGAAGTAAAATCTCCGGGAAAGGTTATTCCCGCCGGGATGTTCTCCGCATTTATTGTGGTAACCCTTTTATACGTACTGGTTGTCTTTGTAACCGTCGGGCTATTGAAACCGGAGGTATTTGCTTCAACACTTACCCCCATATCAACCGGCGCAGGAATTATCTTTGGAAAGGGTGGATTCTTTATCCTTGAAGCAGCAGCCCTCATGGCTTTTCTTACAACCGGAAACGGAGGTCTCCTTGCAGCTTCCCGCAACCCCATGGCGATGGCGAAAGACGAACTGCTGCCCGACTTTTTCAAGAAGATAAACGGGAAAACGGGAACGCCCGTCACGTCCATACTGGCAACCACCGTAATCATGATTGCTTTTATCCTTTTTCTGGATCTCGAGCACCTGGTGAAAGTTGCTTCTGCTATGATGATAATCCTGTTTATACTGGATAATCTTTCCCTCATCATTATGAGAGAAAGCAAGATAGCATCCTATAAACCTGCCTTTAAAAGCCCTCTGTACCCCTGGATACAGATAATCGGTATTGTGCTCTATATCTTTGTTTTAATCGAAATGGGATCCTACCCGCTGCTTCTAACCGGAGTATTTATTGTACTGTCCGTTTTGTGGGCACTACTGTACTCGGGAGTCCGCAATAAAAAAGATTCCGCCCTGATCCATATAGTAAAAAGGATAACTGCAAAAGAGCTGCAGTCCGATACCCTTTCCGGAGAACTCAAGGATATCCTCATGGAAAGGGACAACATAATAGAAGATAGATTCGACAGGATAATTGCCGATGCAAAGATACTTGATTTTGAAGGTAAAAAGACAAAGAATGATCTTTTTACAATTCTTGCCGGAATTCTGTCGGAAAAATTCAACGAACCTGCCGAAAGCATTATCAGTCTCCTGGATGCAAGGGAGAACGAATCTACAACAGTTATACATCCCGGTCTTGCCATTCCTCACATTGTAATAGGCAGTAAAGCAGAATTCGAGATTGTAGTCGTACGGTCAAAGAAGGGTATCCTTTTCAAAGAGGGAGAACCTCCGGTTCATACTGTCTTTGCCCTTGCAGGAAGCCGGGAAGAGAGAAATTTTCACCTCCAGGCACTTATGGCCATTGCACAAATTGTACAAAATCCATTCTTTAAAAGTCACTGGATGAAAGCCAAAAGCACAACAGATCTCAAAAATATCATACTGCTCACAGAGCGGTCTCGACGGGGAGTGTAACCATGGAATTACCGGAAATAGATTTTGACAAGATGAACGGGCTGGTCCCGGTAATTGCACAGGATGCTGAGACAGGACAGATACTTATGCTTGCCTATGCTGATAGAAAGGCAGTCGAGCTTACCATGGAAACGGGAAAAGCCCATTATTACAGCCGCAGCAGGCAAAAAATATGGGAAAAAGGGGCAACCTCGGGACATATACAGGAGATAGTGGAGATCCGGCTGGATTGTGACAACGACGCTATCCTCTACAAAGTCAACCAAAAGGGAGGGGCTTGTCATACAGGATTTTACAGCTGCTTTTACCGGGTAATGGATAAAAACGGCCTTCATGTAGACGGGGTTAAAGTTTTCGACCCGGAAGATATCTATTAGAGCAAGGCAGAGCACAAGATCTTTATAAAAAAGTATTAATTAGTTACAATGAACCCGCCCCCGAGACGCCCGCCATCCATGGCGGGCTAAGAAAAAAAGGTATTAAAGATGGCAAAAAAGAACGGAAACGGTGCAGAAGAACCCCTTGAAAAACAACTTTGGAAGTCGGCTGACAAGTTAAGAAAAAATATTGATGCAGCGGAATACAAGCACGTTGTACTGGGGCTGATATTTTTAAAATATATCTCTGATGCTTTTGAAGAACTTTACGAAAAACTAAAAGCAGGAGAAGGTGAATACGCGGGAGCAGATCCGGAAGACAAGGACGAATACAAGGCAGAAAATGTGTTTTTTGTTCCTGCTGATGCTCGTTGGAATTTCCTTTTATCCAAAGCAAAACAACCGACTATTGGAAAAACGGTTGACGAAGCAATGGACGCTATCGAAAAAGAGAATCCATCCCTAAAAGGCGTTTTACCAAAGGTTTATGCCAGGCAGAATCTTGACCCAACCAGTTTAGGCGAACTCATTGATATGATTGGCAACATTGCTTTAGGCGATGCCAAATCAAGGAGTGCCGATATTCTCGGACACGTTTTTGAATATTTCCTGGGAGAATTTGCCCTTGCCGAAGGCAAAAAAGGGGGACAGTTCTATACTCCTAGAAGTGTTGTTGAACTGTTGGTTAAAATGCTTGAACCGTACAAAGGACGGGTTTTTGACCCCTGCTGCGGTTCCGGCGGTATGTTTGTTCAATCTGAAAAATTTGTATCTGAGCATCAGGGCAGGATAAACGATATTTCCATCTACGGACAGGAGAGCAACCAGACAACCTGGCGGCTCTGCAAGATGAACCTTGCCATTAGAGGATTGGACAGTTCACAGGTAAAATGGAACAATGAAGGATCTTTTCTAAATGATGCTCATAAAGATTTGAAAGCAGATTTCATCATTGCCAATCCTCCATTTAATGTAAGTGATTGGAGCGGTGATCTGCTCCGTAAAGACGGGCGCTGGCAGTATGGAACACCGCCGACAGGAAATGCAAATTATGCATGGATACAGCACTTCATCTATCATCTTGCACCAGGCGGACAGGCTGGTTTTGTTTTGGCAAAAGGCTCTCTAACTTCCAAAACTTCCGGAGAAGGTGAAATAAGGAAAAGATTGATTGAAGAAGATCTGATCGACTGTATTGTAAACCTCCCCGCAAAACTGTTTTTAAATACGCAAATCCCAGCTTCCCTGTGGTTTGTCAGAAGAACCAAGACCTTAAGAAAAGGGGAAATACTTTTTATTGATGCCCGGAACATGGGACACCTTATAAACCGCAGAACCCGTGTGTTTTTAAAAGAGGATATTAACCTAATTGCAGATACTTACCACAACTGGCGGAATCCTGACGGAGATTATGAAGATGTAAAGGGTTTTTGCAATGCGGCAAGTATTGAGCGGGTTAAAGAGCTTGATTATGTATTAACTCCCGGAAGATATGTCGGATTAGCTGATGAAGAGGATGACTTTGATTTTAATGAACGCTTTACAAAACTGAAAACTGAGTTCGAAGAACAGCTGAAAGAGGAATCTGAATTGAATAAAAGGATTCTGGAAAATCTTGCTAAAATTGAGCTGAAAGATGAGTAATTCAATAGATCAAACCCTTATAAATGATATAAAAGAAATCCTGCACCAGGCAAGAAGCAGTGTATATCAGACAATAAACACAACAATGACAAAAGCCTATTGGGAGATAGGCAGAAGAATTGTTGAAGAGGAGCAAAACGGCAAAGAGAGAGCCGAATACGGGAAAGCTCTTATAAAAAATCTTGCGTCGGAACTGACAAAGGAGTTCGGGAAAGGCTTCTCGGTTGCAAATTTAAAAAATATGAGGCAGTTTTATCTGACATTTTCAAAAGGCGAGACAGTGTCTAGCCAATTCAAACTCAGCTATTCCCATTACATTTTCCTGACAAGAATTACAAATCCCGATGAACGCAGCTTTTATGAGATAGAGGCAATCGAAAACAGTTGGAGCCTTAGAGAACTGAAAAGGCAGTTCAACACCGGTCTGTTCGAGAGACTTTCACTTAGCAGAAACAAGGCGAAAGTTAAGGAGTTGACGGATAAGGGGCAAATTGTAGAAAAGGTAGAAGATTTAATAAAAGATCCCTATATCCTGGAGTTCGTGGGACTCCCGGAACAGAAATCTTACAGCGAAAGTGAACTGGAACAGAGGCTTATAGACAAACTGGAGCATTTTTTGCTGGAACTCGGCAAGGGATTTACATTTGTAGCCCGCCAGAAAAGAATAACCATAGATGAGAAGCATTTCAGAGTTGATCTGGTTTTCTACAACAGGTTGTTAAGATGCTTTATCGTAATTGATCTGAAAATAGGAGAGCTGAAGCATCAGGATCTGGGTCAGATGATGATGTACGTAAACTATTTTGACAGAGTTGAAAAACAGGAGGATGAGAATCCGACAATAGGGATAATTCTCTGCAAGGATAAAAGCAAAGCCCTGGTAGAGATGACTTTGCCTAAAGACAGCAATCAGATCTACGCGAGCAAATACCTTACCGTTCTTCCAAACAAAGAGGAATTTCAGCGGCTCCTGGAGAGTGAGGATGAGTGATACAAAGAGCCACTCGGATCGTGAGTGGAAGGAATGTAGGTTAGGTGATATTGCTCAACTTGTAAAAGATACTTGGAAGGTTGGGGATGAAGAACTTCCATATATCGCTCTTGAACATATAGTTGAAGGTGGATTGAGATTGCAAGGAATTGGAGATTCAAACACTATTGCAAGTAATAAATTTCGCTTTAATTCAGACTGTTTTTTGTTTGGAAAGCTTCGTCCATATTTTCGGAAATTATTCCGTCCTAATTTTGAAGGTATTTGCTCAACTGATATCTGGGTAGTAAAACCCAAAGGTGAAAATGATAAAGATTTCCTTTTCTATTTTTTTGCAAATCAAGAATTTGTTGATTTTAGTTATTCTGGTTCATCAGGAACAAGAATGCCAAGAGCAGATTGGAATTTTGTTGGCCAATCTAAATGGATGTTTCCAGAACCAACTGAACAAAAAGCCATAGCCGAAGTATTAAGCAGTCTTGACGACAAAATAGACCTGCTCCACCGGCAAAACAAAACCCTTGAACAAATGGCAGAAACACTTTTCAGACAGTGGTTTGTGGAAGAGGCGGAAGAGGATTGGGAAGAAGGGACAATCTCTGATATTGCAAATCATTATAAAATAACTGTAAAGCCAATGAATAATCCAGATATCTTTTACTCACACTACAGTATTCCTAGTTTTGACTTAGGACAAGAACCTATCTTGGAAAGGGGAAAAGAAATTA
>QNBL01000007.1 GCA_003641695.1 Spirochaetota bacterium | reverse complement strand
GGAGCATTCAATCCCATGAAGGATCCTTCGAAGAATATGGGTAAAGACTTTGATACATTCTTTACATACCTCGTGAAGGAGCTGGGAAAGTAAAGACACTACAAACGAAAAGGAGCTGACGGGGACCCACCCCCTTCAGCTCCTTGTTTATTATTCACCCATTAAACCTCAAGCTTCCCTGTTAACCCCTGCCATTGAGTAAAACTCATCTGCTTCCAGGGTTTCCACCTCCAGCAGCTTATTCGCTATTGATTCAAGCTGAATCCTTTTCCCCGACAACAGTTCAATAACTCTTTTATAGCGCGCATCGAGTATCCGGGCTATTTCTTCATCTATGTACTTTTGGGTAGATTCGGAATATTCCCTTTCCATATAGGGAGGAGCTGCAGCACTGCCCAGGAACTGGTTTCCCCTTTTTGAAAGGACCATGTTTTTAAATTTCTCGCTCATACCATACTCTGTTATCATACTTCTCACCAGATCGGTAGCCCTTGTTAAATCATTGGCAGCCCCTGTTGATATCTCGTTAAATATAATCTGCTCCGCAGCCCTCCCTCCAAGAAGAACATCAATCTTTCCCAGAATATCATCCTGACTCATGAGGAAACGATCTTCTGTTGGGGTCTGAAGCGTATATCCGAGAGCACCAATGCCCCTGGGTATGATGGTAATTTTTTGAACTGGATCGGTTCCGTTGGTAAAGACAGCTGTCAGTGCATGCCCTGTTTCATGATACGCAACAATCTTCCGTTCCCTGGGATTAATAAGCCTGTTCTTTTTCTGAAGCCCTGCTACTGTTTTTTCTATTGCTTCGGAAAGATCTTCCTGAAGAACTTCCTGTCTTCCCGCCCTTACCGCAAGCAAAGCCGCTTCGTTTATAATGTTTGCCAAATCGGACCCCACAAAGCCTACTGTTGCCCGGGCGATCGCTTTAAGATCAACATTATCTGCTAGTTTGACATTTTTTGAATGTATCTTGAGTATTGCTTCTCTTCCCTCAAGATCCGGTCTGTCCATGACAACTTGCCGGTCGAATCTCCCCGGACGCATGAGAGCAGGATCAAGAATTTCCGGTCTGTTGGTAGCACCCAGAATGATAACACCGGTGGTTGAATCAAATCCGTCCATCTCCACCAAAAGTTGATTAAGGGTTTGCTCCCGTTCATCATTACCCCCTGCAATGTTAATTCTGCTCTTTCCGATAGCATCAAGCTCATCGATAAAGATTATACAGGGAGACTTCTCTCTTGCCTGGCGGAACAGATCCCTTACCCTTGCTGCACCGACTCCGACAAACATCTCGACAAAATCCGCACCGCTCATTCTGAAAAACGGGACTTTTGCTTCTCCGGCAACGGCTCGTGCCAAAAGAGTTTTCCCCGTACCGGGAGGACCGACCAGAAGAACACCCTTCGGTATCTTCCCGCCTATCTCGGTGTATTTCCCCGGATGATCCAGGAAGTCAACAACCTCCATCAGTTCTTCCTTTGATTCTTCTGCTCCGGCGACATCCCCAAACCGTACTCCGGTATCGGTTTCCGCAACTATCATTGACTTGTTCCTGCCGAAGTTCATTACCCCCATACCTGCACCACCCATCTTTTTGGCCATGAGCTTCCAGATAATATATATAAAAGCAAAGGGGATGATCCATCCTACAATCAGATTCATCAGAACATGCTCCTGCTGTATAACAGCTGAGTATTCAACACCCTCTTTATCCAGAAGCCGGATAAAGTCCGGATCATTTACCGGGACTGTCTCATAGACAAGGGGAGAAGCGTCCGTATCCGAAACAGGAACACCCGTGGTACCGTAGTAGTACTTGTCTGTCATGCGGACTTTTTTTATCTCACCGTTTTCAATCTTTTGTTTAAAAACACTGTAACTGACTGTCTGTTCCTGCAGTTTTGCCTGTTGGAAATAGGTATTCATCATGATAAGCATTATAATAGTTACTATAAAAAACCAGATTGAAAACCTGAACTGCTGCGGATTAATATTAAAAAGCGGCTCATGTTTTACCGGTCCGCTAACCTTGTGATCCTTATTCCATTTGGTATCTTTCTTTGCCTGGTTTATATTTTCGTCTTTTCCCATACTAATAGAATAGCTATAATCATACATATAATCAAGAAAAACCGTGACCATGCTGCCGCCCCGGCACCCGCTTCCAGCTACTTTTTGACCAGAAGTCTGTAAATACCGATGTTACCCCCAGCCGAAAAGCTTTTATCCTCAATTTCAAGCTCGAAAAAACCGAGAAATCCCTCAAGTCCGCCGTTCTGCATAAACTTGAGATAATTACGATAATGACTTCCACCAACAAGTTTTTCGATAAAATGAATCGTCTTTTTTCCCAAAGCTGGATAAAGACCGCCTTTCTTATTAACCGTGTAGTCAACCACAACGAGGTATCCCCCGGGGACACAAACACGGATCATCTCTTCCATTATCCCTTTTCTTATCTCGGGAGCCACCTCATGGAGAGCCAGAGTTATTGTGACAACATCAAAGCTGTCAGGTTCCATAGCAAGCCTGGTTCCGTCTGCATGGATACATTCCAGTCCACGCTTTTTTGCTACCAGAAGCATTGCAGGGGATAGATCAATGCCGGTGTAATCCGCTCCAGCCACTTTGAACCGGACAGCCTGGGTTCCGGTTCCGCAGGCAATCTCCAGCACCCTGGTTCCCGTATGTATTCTACTCATCTGTACAATCTTTTTACGTAATCTCCACAAGACCGGTTCGAGTACCGTATCATAGTATGATGCCATTGAGTTGTATTCTTCTACTGCCATACAGGAGAGTATATCAAAGTTTACAATAAGTTTTAATGACAAACAGCCTATTCTCCTTTACTATATAAAATGGAGGCTGTTATGTTACGAAAACTATTGATAATGTTACTATTAGCTGCAGTTGGGTTTAATTTATCTGCTGAAGAAAGTTCCACAGGGCAGCAGATATCCCTTTCCGTTTTCCCGACGGATATCTGGGCCGCAAAGCTCTCTTTTGAATACACCGGGCTTTCCCTGATTCCAGGAAAGAAAACATCATTGGAAACAATAATTACCGGCGGGTGGCTGAAGCAGGACTCTTACTACACCGGTTCCTACAATAACCGTTTAGTGCCGGTATCATCATTCGATTATACAAATGCCATGTTCAAAACAGGCTTCATCCAGGACATCATCGGAATAAGACAGGGGTTTATTGCTAACAGCAGGAACGGTAAAAACCTCCTTGAAGCTTTTCTCTATTACAAGGGGAGAGGGGAAGGCCATTACACTTCAGGCGGGAATTCCCCATTGTTTATGAATCTCACGGATAACCCTGAACAGGAAAGTGTATTTCAAAGCTCAATTATTGCCGGGACCGCCTACAATGACGGGTTCAGAAATCACCACGGAGTACTGGACGGGTTAAATGCTGATTTAAGGAGTGAATATGCTCCCGGTGGTATGAACACCGCTGCTGACTACTATTGTCTTACCGGAGAAGTACAGGGATACTTACCCCTGTTTGATCTTAATCCGGAAAGCAGAATGAATACCTTCAGTATCTATCTTGCCGACAGGATACGGGCCGCATACACCGACGGCAGCTACAGAACCTACAGTATCCGTCTTGAGAATGCTGCAGAGGTAAGAGGCATAGAGAAGGTACGGATGGATAGTAAATTTACTGCAGTAAACAACTTTGAAATCAGATTTAATCTTCCATCCCTCTTTATTCCGGACATAAAACCCGGTCTGTTAACCTATTTCGATGCAGGATACTACTATGAGGACAGCAGTTACAGCGGTACAGTGCTGTCAACCGGTGCAGGTCTGTATGTTGATCTTTTCGGAGCTTTTCAGGGGGGGATACGATACAACTACCTGGTAAACGGAGAGAAAATGGATACCAGGCTGTCTTCCATCAATATGATGTTTACATTCTATTTTTAATAATCACAAAGGATAAAGGAGGCTGATTTGGAGATAAACTATACCGTTGTTTTTATCAATTCCGCTGCTGTACTCGGATTGATAATCTCTTTCTACAGAAACAAGCAAAAAACCAGGCAGGCTTTAAAGATTGCTCTTAAGGGTTTTATCAAGATGGCTCCAGCCATCCTCATACTTCTTATTCTCGTGGGGCTGGTAATGGGCTTTTTTAAGCCTGAGGTGATATCATCCCTGCTGGGGGATCAATCAGGAGTCCTGGGAATAGTTTTGGCATCCATAGCAGGAGCCGTTTTGATGATTCCATCCCTGATAGCTTTTCCCCTTACTGCTTCTCTCGTTGAATCCGGAGCATCTATCATGGTTGCAGCCGCCTTTATTACAACCCTGACAATGATCGGTTTTGTAACACTCCCCATTGAGATAAAAGAGATGGGGAAAAAACTCACCTTATTAAGAAACGGAATCAGCTTTATAATCGCAGTAGTAATTGCTCTGCTCATGGGGGCTTTATTGTGAACATGAAAAAACAACCCGGAAGGGAAAAGAATAAAAAGAGGGGTAATCCCTATTTTTTAATCATTGTAGTAGCAGCTGCAGCTGCACTGCTGTATTTTTTTCCAGAAAACCGTGAAAAAACTTTAAAAGCCTCCTATGATTTTTTTATTGAGCTCATTCTTATTCTTCCCGGAGTACTGGTTCTGACAGGGCTTTTTTCAGCCTGGGTCAAGAATGAGACTGTAGTCAAATACCTGGGACATGCATCCGGTTTGACAGGAGTGGCATTGTCATTTTTCCTGGGAATGATCCCGACAGGACCTCTCTATGTTGCATTCCCCATAGCTGCATCTCTTTTAAAAAAGGGAGCACGAATCTCAAACATAATAATATTCCTCTCATCCTGGGCTTGTATCAAACTGCCCCAGGAGCTGGTGGAAATGCGTTTTATGGGAATAAAGTTTATGGTATTAAGGCTTGGATTTACCATCATCCTTGTTTACCTGATGGGCTTATTTATTGAAAAAACTGCAGGTTACCATAAAGCACGGAGGTCTGATGATAAATAAGACGTACAATCTTTCAAAGATCAAAACCCCGCGAATGGCCGGGTTTGTATTCAGGTTATTTGTAACGCTGCTTGAATCATCTTTTCCCGGAACTCTTCTGGCAAAGAAACTCATGAAAGATTCGGGGATCTCAGCTCTCGCCGGTAAAACGATCGATGAGGATATCTCTCCTTTGCCCCTTTATTTCGGATTCCAGTCTGCACCGACGGAAAAATCCGTTACGAAGAACCTCCAGATAAAAACCGGAAGCGGAAAGGAAATTGCTGATTCTTACCATCCCATGGCTATTGACGATTATGCCGTCAGCTACCGGGAAGGGAAAACTGATCCTGTAAAAACTGCAGAAAACCTGATCAGAATGATTGGAATTTCGAATAGCGGGGAAACTCCTCTTAACGCGGTTATCAAGTACAGCAAAGATGATATTTTGAAGCAGGCGGAAGCATCTTTTAAACGGCACCGGGAGGGAAAGGCTTTAAGCATTTTTGACGGAGTTCCTATTGCTGTAAAGGATGAAATCGATCAAAAAGGATATACAACAAGCGTAGGAACTTCTTTTCTGGGGAGGGAAAAAGCAGCAGAAGATGCCGAGGTTGTAAGACGGCTGAGAGAAGCAGGGGCGCTCCTCTTTGGCAAGACAAATATGCACGAAATCGGAATTGGTGTTACCGGTTTGAATCCTCATTACGGCGTGGTACGAAACCCGTACAACCCAAGAAACTATACCGGAGGATCTTCCAGCGGTTCTGCTGCAGCCGTTGCAGCCGGATTATGCCCCGGAGCCCTTGGGGCTGATGGAGGGGGATCAGTGAGAATACCTGCATCACTCTGTGGAGTTACCGGATTAAAACCAACTTACGGGCGGGTTAGTGAAACGGGAGCTGCTCCCCTCTGCTGGTCCGTTGCCCATATAGGCCCTCTGGGGGCTACAGTAAGAGACGCTGCCCTTATGTACGCGGTGATTGCAGGCAAGGATGACACAATACCTTTGTCAACACTTCAGCCTGAACCTGAATTGAAAAATATAGATACGGGAGTTAAAGATTTGAGGATTGGATACTATCCCGACTGGTACTATGACTGTGCTAGCAGTATCCGCCCTGTCCTGGACAATGCACTTGACATATTCAGGGATTCGGGCGCTGATATTGTAGAGATAGAGATCCCCGAACTGGAAGAGATGCGGGTAGCTCATCTCATCTCCATAGTATCGGAGATGACCACTGCGATGAACCCCTACTATAACAAACACCGTAAAGACTTCGGATTGGATACCCGCCTTAACCTGGCTTTGGGAAGAAGGTTTTCGAACGTGGACTACATCCATGCCCAGCGGATGCGGGCAAGGGCAATTGATATATTCAGCGCACTGTTAAAGGATGTCGATGTTATTGTTACCCCCTCTACTGCTATTCCGGCTCCGGAAATTCCTGCAGATGCACTTCCCCTGGGAGAATCAAACCTGGAAGTCCTATCCGATATTATGCGGTACTCATTCCCGGGGAACCTGACCGGTCTTCCCGCAATCTCCCTGCCGGCCGGATACACCACAGAGGGGCTCCCGGCAGGACTTCAGATTATAGGAAGAGCATGGGAAGAGTCGCTCCTTTTCAGAATAGCAGTACATCTGGAAAAAGCAACAGCGTACCGGAAACCTGAACGGTATTTTTGTCCTTTATAGTCAAAGGGGAAGAATACTTCTCCTGTTAAATTCCAAGAAGATCCAGCGTTTTCAGAATAAAGATGCCGCCTCCGATGGTACCTATCGATCCAAGGGTTGAAACAACTATTATATTCGCGGCAAGCTGGCTGTCGTTCTTCATGGCTTTTGCCATTACAAAGCTTGATATGGCTGACGTGGTAGCACTAATAATAAATATGATTCCCAATGCGGAGCCATGGATTCCAAGCTTGATCCCGGCAAGGAGAACAATTACAGGGACAACAACAATCTTAATAAAGGATGCCCCTGCTGAAAGCATAAAATTACTCCTGATTGTACTGAAAGTTAAGGAACCACCTATCCCTATCAGAGCAAGAGGGAGCGTCATCTTTGCAAGATAGGTTAAAGAAAGATCTACAACCACAGGGATATGTATGGAGAATAGTGAGAAGGGAAGGGATACCAGAATTGCAATAATCAAGGGGTTTTTAACAATAGTAGCTGCTATCCTTTTATAGGAACCGGCATTCCTGTTGTGCATGGGAACGGTCAGCGCTATTACGGATAGGAAATTAAACAGCGGAACAATAAATGCAACAATGATCGAAGCTTCTGCAACTCCCTTTTCTCCAAATACGTTCATAACCAAAGCAAGCCCCATAATGACGGTGTTGCCGCGTAAAGATCCTTGAATAAATGGACCTTTACGATCTTTCTCCTTTATAAGGAGTGCCGCTAGAAGCCATGAAAGAAAGAATGCAAAAAAGATAACTCCGTACATGATAGCGATAACCTTCATATCCAGGATTGCCCTGAAATTTGTCTTGCTTATACTTAAGAATATCAGTGCAGGAAGAGATACTTTGAATACCAAATGAGATGAAGTGGATACAAATTTATCATCTATTATTCCGGTTCTCTTTAAAAATATTCCGACAAGAATGATAATAAAAACCGGAGCCACCGTATTTATGCTGAAAATAAAATTTTCCATGATGCAATTATACAGAGTCCATCAGTTTTATTGAAGCCATGAGGGGATAAGAATTTTAACTACCTTGAATCTGTCTATTTCGGTTACAAAAGACAGATCGCCTTGCTGTAGATATGTTATTAAGGAGGTTCTTTTCTGATTATTCGGAATATACATATTTTGAAAAGGGGGTGCCGAAATCAGACCGCTTCTGGGAAAGGATAAAGAGATATGATAAAAAATTGGGAAGTTTAGAAAGATGAAATCTATATATCGATTCCTTCCATTAAAGCAACTGCCATAAATACCATGATATTTTGGTATAGCAAAAAAAGAATAGACTAAGATCGGTAAAGAGCTGTATAGTAGAAAGTGATTAAAATCTGGAGTGGTTATGAAAAAATATTTGATGATCTTAATAGTAATTACCAGTTTAGTATTTACATATTGCAGTAAAAAAGAACCTGTAGAATCAGAGTCTGAAAATATCATGAGTTTGGAAGACTACCTTTCTCTTGATATATGGGAGAAAGAAGAAAAGGCATTTGCTTTTTTGCAAAAAGCATCAATGTCTGATGATTTAGACGAGATTAATGGATTTTATAAGGATGCCGTTGTGCTTTTTAAAACTGTAAACAAAAGTCTTGCCCAATTGAATTTACAGGGGGAGGCAGAAGAAATGAACAATCTACAGAAAGAAATTTGCGGTATATATATGTCCGGACTTGGAAATTATTTAGAAAGTAAAGATCCGTGTGCTCTTGAAGATCTCAAGACGGCAGATGAAAAGATGATTGAATTTGTCGATTTATTAAAAAAAACCCAAGAGACAGTTTCTGAATGAAAAAAAATATTTTTCTATTTTTGATGATAATTATTCTGAGTGTGAATGCATCTGCTCTGACCATGGCGCCATTCTTGAAAAGTTTGATAGATGATGTCTCTTTTCAGGAGGAGGTAACAAGTTCAGGAAATTCTGCGGTAACGACCGTAATGAAAGCTTTCTTTAAGGGTAGTGCTTTGGAGAGTAAAGGAGCAGAACCGGAAGAGTTTTATAAAAAAGTTGTAGACCAGGCGGAAGAGAGCGGGACTCTTGATGAAGTACAGGAGATACTGGAAACAAAGGTCAAAGAGGGCAAGGCAACCCCGGCAATTCTGTTTACCCTGTCCATGGTGTATGAAAGAAAAGGGATGAAGCGGGAAGCGTACAAGGCGTTGGAAAAGGCGGAGAAAGAGGCAAAGAAGCATCCGCAGATAGCGTTTAACCTTGCTTTGGTATATGGGCGGAAGGAGCAGTTAAAAACTTCATTAACCGGGGATACTATTATATATCATGTTCCTCCAGGGTTCGCATTGGTGAAGGGAAAAGATTTCTTTATTAAAAAAATAGAAGTTACTTTTGCAGAATATGATGAGTATTGTACCAAAACGGGAGTATCAAAACCCTCTGATAACGGATGGGGAAGAGGAAAGAATCCTGTTATAAATGTAAGCTGGTTTGATGCTGTTAAATATTGTAACTGGTTGTCAAAAGAGAAAGGGCTGGATCTCTGTTATAAAATTGACGGCGAAAATGTTTTATGTAACTTTGATAAGGACGGATACAGATTGCCGACAGAAGCGGAATGGGAATACGCTGCAGAACGGGGGAGCGCAAGTAATGCTTCTGCTGGATGGTTTTTGGAGAATTCCGCAGGCAGGCCCCATATGGCGGGAAAGCTTGAATCCAATAAGTTGGGTGTATATGATATGGGGGGGAATGTCTGGGAATGGTGTTGGGACTGGTATCCTTCCAGTGTTGATGATTCTCAGGATGGAAAATACAAAATAGTAAAGGGTGGATCGTGGAGTTACTCTGGAGAGGATATTACTGCTGATACAAGAGGTAGACTTTCCCCTGGAGATAAGAATACAAACACAGGATTCAGAGTAGTCCTGAACGTCAGGTAAATGATGAAAAAGATTATAATTGTTCTATTAATAATAGTCTTGCCGGTAATATCAATTTTTGGAGCTGGGCAAAAAGATTTAACGAAGAAACCTCCGGGATACGGAATACTTGTAGTTGGGAGTTATTGGAATGTTACATATAAATACTATTGGGTTTACAATTTTATATTTACCAATATTGATAATGGAAAAGAATATACTGTTGATAAAATACCAGTAGTAAGAAAAGAGCTAAAATTTTTCTATCTTCCTACTGGAACATATAAATTAACAAGATGTGTTCAGAAACATTATGATGGTCATGCATTTGTACCTGATGCCAAAATTGATATTAGTTTCTATAATGGTCTTGATTTTACCTTTACCATAAAAGAAGGAGAAATGACCATATTCCCATATTATACGTATGTTTTTGACAATAAACGAAATCTGAATCAAAGCCTCGAGGCAGACGCTGCTGATTGTGAACTCCCTGAAGATTTTATAAATAAGTATGGGAAATATCATTATTCAAAATATTGGGATTTTAATGATATACTTTTGCAGTATATCTTCTATTTCCCTATATCAGGGAAGATAGAAAAGACTGTTCTTTCAAATCTGATCAAAGTCCCAGGTGCAGAACAATGGCAATATAGCCCGAAGTATGCAGCAAACAATGATATATGGCCCAATATTCCTGTTAAAGCAGCCGAGGCTGAGAAGAAAACAGACGTTGATAAAGTCACTGATATACCGGAGTGGATTGTGCCTGGTTTTATTCCAAAAGGTAATCTATATGTATTATCAATGGAGATAGACTTATTTAATAATGATTTTTTAAATCTTGAATCAGCCGGGAAATCTTCAGCGTCCTTTATTTCGTATATAAAAAATAATGAAGAAAAGAATTACAAAAATATAATTATTAATAATGTTGATAAAAGAGAATTGACAGGTAAAGAAATTGTTAAAAAGATTAGTGATGTGTGCAGGAATGTAACAGAAAAGGATCGACTGATAATATATCTTTCGTCTCAGGGAATTAGTGATATACTGGGCCGTCCCTATATATTTCCTTCAGACGGGAACATTGATAATATTCCCGGTTCCTGCCTGCCGCTTAAAGAATTGTTTTTAGAAATAGATTCCAGGGGACCTGCAGTTATATTTATGGACACAGGGAAAAACGGGAAATGGATAAAAGATAATGAAGCATATTTTTCTTATGAGTCTGAAAAATTAAAAGAGAGTATTTCCGGTCTGGATATAAATATGGGTGTATATTTTTCCCACAACGGCAGCTTTAGAGATCGTGGAAGTGACCTGCTTGTAGATAATGTTTGGCAATCAGGGTTTAAGGGGATTGGTGAATACTTGTTTGTTCCTACGGCGGAATATAAAAATTTTGCGGTAGAAGAGCAGGCTGCTGTTCATTATCGGGAGGATGTAATAATAAGATTGACAGATTTTATGAAAAGCAGGAAGAAGGAAGATGCTTTAGCGGTTTTAAAAGAAGATCAAACAGTTAAGTATCTATCTGCAGATTATATTGATGAATTGAGAAAAAGTATCGATAAGTACTTTAACTAAAAGGTATATATATTAATCTCTGGGAAGTATACGGATGAAAAAAAATATATTTATATTTTTGATGTTAATTATTCTGAGTGTGAATGCATCTGCTCTGATCATGGCACCGTTCCTAAAAAGTCTGGTGGAAGTGGAAGGGGTGCAGAACCAGGTGACAACACTTGGAGAATCTGTGGCAAATAGTACACTCCGGGCATTTTTAAAAACTGGAGCTCTGGACAGTGCGAGAGAAAAACCGGAAGAATTTTATAAAAAAGTTGTAGACCAGGCGGAAGAAACAGGCAGTCTTGATGAAGTACAGGAGATACTGGAAACAAAGGTCAAAGAGGGCAAGGCAACCCCGGCAATTCTGTTTACCCTGTCCATGGTGTATGAACGAAAGGGGATGAAGCGGGAAGCGTACAAGGCGTTGGAAAAGGCGGAGAAAGAGGCAAAGAAGCATCCGCAGATAGCGTTTAACCTGACACTGGTGTATGGAAGAAAGGAGAGGCTTAAATCTGAGATAGACAAGGCTGAGTCCGAAGCCTTTGCATTGACCCATGGTAGCATAGAAGTAAAGAGCGATCCTGCCGGCGCAGAAGTATATATAGACGGAAAGAAAAGGGGAGAGACTCCGGTAACTGTAGAGGGTGTAGCAGAGGGGAAACATCAGATCTCAATAAAGAAGTCTGATTATAAGGAAGAGATTTTGGAAGCAGAGGTGCATGGACAAGAAACTACCAGGATAAGCCGGGAACTTGCACTATTGCCCGGGGAGCTAGAAATAACGTCAGAGCCTGCCGGAAGTACTGTGGTTATGAATGGAGAAGAGGTGGGGGTAACACCCTTGAAGCTGGAAGAATTGAAACCCGGTAAGTATGAGCTGGTATTAAAGAAAAATAATTATGAGGATAAGATAATAAATTTGGAGATAAAACCGGGGAAAACTGTTAGTGTGGAAAAAGATTTGATTCCTCACCCCGGATCTGTATTAGTTGTTAACTTTTTATCAGGATCAATATTATACATTGATGATAATAGGGTATACCCGGAATATTTGACGAACGGGAATGCTGTAGTTATTAAAGATATCAAACCTGGAAATCATAAAATCAAAATAAAGAAAGAGAATTATATAACGGTAGAAAAGAATATTTTCATTGAACCAGAGGAGAGAATAGAAGTGGAGGGGAAGCTTGAGGAGGAAAGTGCGTATAAACAGAGTTCTTTCGGTAATGCACTTTGTCTTGACGGTAACGGGGATTATGGAAAGATAGCATATTCTTCAAAACTGAACTTAAGGAATGAAATTACAATAGAAGCCTGGATATACGTAAAGAGTTTTTCTGATAAACCTGGGGATGGAGAAGGAACATGGGGATACAGAAATCCTCAACCGGTTATAAGTCAATGTCATAACGGCAGTTCTGCCGGTAATTATACCTTTGGACTTACTTCGAACAAAATATTTTTTGTATTTGAAACAATAGATAGCCGGTTTGAGGGAAAATATAATTTTGAACCCGGTAAATGGTATCATATTGCTGTAGTTCACAAATATAAACACGGTTCTGATACCAGATTTTATATAGATGGTAAAGAGCTTCGGGGGAAATGGATGGATGATACAGGAACTCCAATTTCCGGGAATGAACTGCCTTTGGAGAATTCTAAAAATCCGTATTTTGTTGGTTCGTTTGATCCGGGAAGGTTGAAAGTTTTCTTTAACGGATATATTGATGAATTAAGAGTCTGGAGAATGGTAAAATCGAAATCTGAGATTATGTCTTCAATGAAGAATGAGATATCGCCTGAGTCAAAGGGGCTGGTATTGTACTATAGATTCAATACTGAAGGAAAAAGAAAGGTTAAAGATTTGGCAAATAAAAAGATCTTGTATTTGAAGGGGGATTCAGTTATAAAATAATGGAATGCACAGGTTATTCATAGCTCTTCCCGTTCGGAAAATTAACTCTCCGGCCATAGTTGTGATTATTTTTTCTCCTGCTCACTGGTTCTTGAATCGCCTGGCAGATCCAGGCCAATAGTATGAAAAATCTTACGACTAATGCGGTTCCCACTGCATTACTCAAAATATCTGTGGTAGTATCAATAGTGAAATCCAAGCTCACCCTCCAGGTTAATTTGTTTTTTTTATTAACTCATTATATCATTGAGGGTTGCGTTTGTTTTATATGTTATTTTGTACGGCTTCAGGGTTATATCTATTTTTGGAAAAATGACTCAATTTTACCCTTTAATTCATCTTCTACATCGAATATATCAGAATATAGTCCCCTTGCAGATTCAGTGTAAACAATTTCTGCTGTTTCGGTTTCAATAAGTCTGCAGCTGATTTTTATCTGATCTCCTATTTTGCTCATACTGCCGAGAAGAATATATTTTGCTCCAAGAAGCTTTCCTGCTTTAAGGGAATACTCCTCATCGGTCAGACCGCTCATGGAGAGCTTGAGTTCTTTAATAGCCTTATCCAGTTCCTGCCTTTCTACCGGTTTTATAAGTCCTCCCTTTACAAATCCTGCAGAAAGATCATTGGGGATCTCTGTAGATAAAAAATCAAGAGACTTGTCTTTTGCAAGGATTGAGAAGTCAGTTATGGCAACGTATGCTGGTTCGGAATTGAATTTTTTCTGATCCTCAATTTTTTGTGTATCCGCAGTTCCTGTATTTTCTGTTATTGAAGTTGACGTGTTTGAAGTAACACAGCCGGCTATAATCATCATGCCAAAGATAAGAATTGCTATACTTGATTTTTTCATGCAGTTTCCCCTGTCCTTTTGTTAATCTTTTAGATATTCGTCAATCTGCTTTATTGAACCTTTAAGCAGATTTAAATTCTGTTCCACTTCCTGGGCATTAAAAACGTCTGGGTATATGGTCATATACTTCTCCAGATGATCTACTGCTTTTTCAAGAAGTTTTCTTTGTTCGTTTATATCGGTACTTTCCTGCGCCATAAGTGCGTTAAGTACTCCTAGTGCGTAATGAGCTTCCAGATGATTTTCATTTATAGACAGTACCTTTTCGTAGGATTTTTCCACTTTTGATCGATCGACATCCGGTCCCAGTCTTGCTCCGCTATTTCCGTATTCATCTATCAACGCAATATTATACCACACATCCGGATTATCCGGCTGCAGGGAAGCTGCATTCCGGAGATATTCTTTGGCTTTATCCAGGGTTCCCATATCGAACCATAGAAGTGCCAGATTATAGTTTGCTTTAAAGTCCTTTGGATTCTTCTTCAGTATTGTTTTATATTCACTGACGGCATTGCTGTATTCACTGTTATCGGAGTATGTTTCTGCAAGACAGTGGCGTGCCAGGATGAACTCAGGGTCTTTGTCCAGTGCCTTTTTTAGAAGGCCTATTCTTTCGGTATTGGAAGTTCCTGCAAGAGACCTGTTGTAAAAATCATAGGCATCCATGTTATTTGTGGGATCTCTTAAGATTTCTTCTTTCTCCAGTGAAGACATCTTTATATCCAGGGCATTAACAACAAGCATGGCCAGTTTATCCTGCATATCGAAAACGTCATCAGGATATGTCCCTTCAACCTCTTTTGAAAGAATTGCCCTGCTTGTTTTTACATCAACCAGTCTAAGAGCGACCTTCAGTTTGTCGCCAATCAGAGTTACAGACCCCAGAGTCATGTAGTCAATTGCAACAATATTCCCTATGTCCTGAACAGTTCTTTCATCGAACAGCTCAGATGAATCTACATTCATTTGAAGCTCGCCGGTAATTTTACCGAATTGGGACCGTTCGTATATTCTCAATCCCTTTACGTTCGTCAGTTTTGTTGTTATGGCATCGGTAAAAGATTCCCCTATGAAATCAATATCTTTGTCTGATATAGCCTTGAACTTCATAACGGAGAGTGTGACGGCTTTATCGGCTTCTCCTGCTGTCAGATAGATAGGGGAGGATATGATCAGAACTGCAATACTTAATATTTTCTTAAATTTCATATTCAGCAAGCCTCTGTGGAATAATTTATAACAGGATATCCCTGAAAATGATAAAGGTCAAATACTTTTCGCTTCGATTTTTGGTGATGGCTTTCGTTTTAACTGCAAACTTGCTTTACAGAGATTGTCAACGAAGTTGACAACGGAGCTATAGTGATAGAAGGTATAACTGCAAATGATCGAATATAATAGGTCAATATTAAAATATTTTCCTAATTAATCTAAAAAAATGAAATAAGTTTTTTTGGACCTTATCGTAGGATTTACCCCATGTTCCTCCTCTCTATGATCTTATTTCTACATTATATGATGACTCACTTGAAATGTATTTTTTAAATGTGGACAAAGGGAATTTTGCTTCAAGAAATGAATCTCCCACCTTAAAAAATCCTTTTGGGTTCAGGACAAGATGTTAAAACAAGTATGATAAAAACCGAAAGAATAAAAACCGCTACCAGAGTTACTTTTTCTTCATTCCAATTCCTCTACAAAAAGAATATTCCCGAATGCTCCGGCGTAGGCACCCCTGCTCCCATCTTCTCCGGTATTGAGATACGCGAACTTTGTTAAAAGATCCGGTGCCAGCTGCTCAATCCTGCTGTAGTAAAGATCTACTCTGTCGTAATTCTCCCAAACTGTGCGGCAGTTATACCGAGTTTGTTGTAATCCCGCTTTTCTCCGCTGCAGATGCATAGGCATCAATGACGCTGCCAATCAGCTTGTCCATATTTTCCGATTTGCTTCCTTATTGAAGCCCGGGATCAGTTTCTTTAAGTCCTGCGGGGCTGAAAACTTTCTGAGCATCTCTTGTTCTTATAAAGTTTCTTTTTTCAGGATTCTGAGCCAATACAGAGAACTCATCAATACCTGTCCGCCATGCATTTAAAAAAGTATCAGTACCTATCAGTGTAATCTCTACCGGTACCCAGAGAGTCCCGTCAATACTTAACGACATCCCTTTATCACCGTTAAACGTACAAGGATATCGCTTGGAATACTTATGGAATCTACAATCAAGGGATTTTCCTGGGCTGCATCGAATAGGGAAGGAGGCATAGACAGGGACTTCTACCGTTTCTCCGGGATTTAGTTCCGCTATACGGTCAGACTTTGTCGGATTATCCATGTACCCTTTCTGAAAGAACGACACATCCACATCGTACAGAGAAAAGGTTTCGGTATTTGTTATTTTTACCGTTCCTACCGGATTATGAACATAATATCTCTGCATTGCGGCAAATACCGTAGAAAGCCGGCTTGTTTCAAATTTAAGACTTCGGACAATCGCCGGGGTGCACCGGTAAGAATGAAGAGTAGTAAAACCAGACTATAAAAATGAGATTTTGGTTTTTCCCCCTATATAGAGTTATTTTTATTATCATGATTTCCCCTGTAACTTCTAACCATAATCATACCCCATTTTGCCATTATTATCGAATTAATATGATTTTTTCACATTATACTTTTTACCTCTCACTTCCTTGCATAACTCCCATTAAAAGATTAGATTGTACATATGATTGAAGAGAGCCTTAGGGAGATGTTGTCGGCTAATGGAGACAAACTCTTCTCTCTGTGCAGATATGCAATAAACGTTGAATCAAAAGAACAAGTTCTGAACAGGAAGTTTCTGGGGCGTCTCCACCTGGAATCCGAGTGGATGGAAGAAACCCTGGACAGACACGGGGCTATACACAATTTCTCATGGCTTCCTTTCAGGGAAGTTATTGCAGCAGAAAAGATATTTTCCTCGGCCTGCCTGGATCTGCTTTTTCTGGAAAATATCGAACCCAACTACAAACTCCTTCGAGAAGAATCCGAGTTTACAAAGGCAATTGACAGGAATCTCGATATTTT
The DNA here is from genome assembly GCA_003641695.1 of Spirochaetota bacterium. Lineage (GTDB taxonomy): Bacteria > Spirochaetota > Spirochaetia > B11-G9 > B11-G9 > B11-G9. The sequence continues at coordinate 5,094 of QNBL01000007.1, read as the reverse complement.
TTTTGCCATATTAGTGAAAATTTCCAAAGAGATCCTGCATCTGGGAAAAAAGCATTCAATAGATATTGTGATCACTGATCTTGATTACGGTATGTTCAAAGAAGAATTTATCATGGGAAAATTGAAAACAACCAGGAAATCCCACCGGGGAGAAAACCTCCACAACAAGGCGATCTATCTGGCAACTTCTTTTTTAAACCTGAGTCCCGAGGTTCACATCATTGAGACACTGCACTGCATCAAGGATCGAAACATCAAGGACTGCATCCCCGATCATATTAATGAAGAAAAACTCCGTTTTTTAAAGGCCAGGTTTCATAACCTTCAATCAACATATGATACCTATCTTTCCAAGACTGATCTTGAAAAAGAGGATAAGGATCTTCTTGTTTTGAGAGAGCATATAAGCATAATATACCATCTTCTCTGTTCAGCAACTGAGCTTTCACATTACTATGAGCGGCATATCCTGAATGCGGGTCATAGATTCCTTAAAAAGGCCCGTCTCCCTGTAAACAAGGAACTAAACATGGAGATGATTATTGGCTTTGACATGTATTACATTAACCAGTACTTTACAGCAGCCAAAACCCTGTGCAAAGAGATAATTAAAAAGTATGCAAAGATTGCAGAGATTGCATTGCCAATACCTGAATATAGAGGGTTTCACGTAAGACCTTCCACATTAATCTCCAAGATTGTTCTTCATTACGGAAGTGATGTTACAATGCTTCTGGGAGATGAAGCGTATGATGCCTCCAGCCCTCTGGAGCTTTTCAGGGTAAATGAAAAGATAAATTCAGAAAAAAGAAAGTACATAAACAAACTTTCAAAGCCTCTTGCACCGCTTGACGAACTGAACAAGAGCAATTTGGAAGAATGGCCCAAGAAAATTCAGCTTGTGATGCTGGATCTTATGGGTAGTAAAAAGATTATTCTGTACGAAAACAATCTTTCTCTGGAAGGGGTCACTCCGGAAGAGGGGGAAACCCCTAAAGAATTTTTCAAAAGACTCCTTGCCATCTTCCTGGCTTCAGGGAAGATTGATATTCATAGCGACATAAAGGTGACATTTAGAGGAGACAAAAGGGTACTGGAGGATTTGAAAATCCTGGCTGACAACGGATACGGTGAAGACAAATACGGGAATAATATAATTCTCCCCCAGGAACTCCCTTATTTAAGAAGATAAATAAGGAGGCAGTCTTATGAAAAAATTGACTGTAGTTATACTCTTCCTGATTATCTGTTCACAAACCTTATTATTTGCACAGGATGAGACCCCATGGGAAATCTATTCCAAAGGACTTGAGTTGCTTCTTGATGGAAATAAAGAAGCTGCAAAAGAGATTTTTCAAAACATCTCGGAAAACTATCCTGATACCGAAGCAGCGGCGAAAGCTCTGGAGAAGATCAGGGAAATGAAAAACGAGGTGGATCATTCGGGAATCATCCCGTTTTATCTCGGCACTATGCTCACAACAACATTCGCATTAACCACCATCCCCATAATTCTGGATACAGAAAACGGGATACTACTGGGAAGTACCGGGATCCTGGGTGTCGGAAGCGGTTTCTACACTGCATGGCTTTTGTCAAAAGAAAAGGATCTAACCCTGGGCCACGACATCTGGATTGAATTTATCGAAGCTGCATCTCTGACAAATTTCCAGCTGTTCTACAACGTTTTTTCCGGTCAAATAGCCAATGATGATACCGCAGAAAAGATAAACATGGGAGGAATGGCACTGACGGCATTGGGGTCCAGAGCTTTTACCTATTTTTCCATTATCGATTCACATCCTTCCGGCGGAAGAGCCTTTAGCGTTGCAAACGCATATGCCTGGGCCCAGTACTACACATGGACAACCATGGGGCTTGTTATTGAGTCAAAAAACGATGACCTAAACAACCTTATGGCTGCGCTGATCCCCGATGCCGCTGCAGTCGGAATGTATTTCCTTTGGGAAAATCTGGACTGGTCTCTTCAGCGAACCGGTCTTATTACAGTAAGCGGTGCCGGAGGCGGTCTTCTTGGTATATTCCTGAACATGATTATTGTGGAGTCCTTTAATTCTGAACTATCGGATAGGTTAAAATCATCCGTTGTTATGGCTTTTTCACTTGCCGGAAAAGGAGCCGGGATTTATTTCACCAGAAACATGAAGAGCGATAGTCATATAAGGGGATACAACAAAGCAGAACTCTTTTTTCAGCCCTCCTTCTCCCAGGGAGCAGCAGGTTTCTCGGCACTGATACGTTATTGAAGGGTTAAAATTTTTTTGAATCAAGATAGTCCATTATGGCCTGATCATTTATATAACCGAGGTCCACAGCTATCTCACCGAATAGTCTGTCATCTCCCGCATCCTGTATATTGAGAACCTCTTCCCGCTGTGCCTCGGTCATTGCGCCTATCCGTACCAGTCCATCTCCTATTCTCTCCAGATCGCTCATGAATAGATCTCCTTTTTATCATTACTCATAGTATACATTCTTTACATCTATTATACAAAGTATTACTTTAATAATCATGGAAGAAACAATTAGATTCGCCGATGTAAGTTTCGGATATACCAGAACCAAGGTACTGGAAAAAGCATCCTTTGCAATACATGAGGGGGACTTTGTATCAATAATCGGACCTAACGGAGGGGGGAAAACAACTCTGGCAAAACTTATGCTCGGGCTGCTTGTCCCAGAGGAAGGAACAGTAGCAGTCTATGGCGAGAATCCTGTAAAGATGAGACACAGGATAGGATATGTGCCCCAATACTCCCTTTTTGATCCCAATTTTCCCGTTTCAGTCCAGGAAGTCGTTCTTATGGGTATAATGAAAAAAAACAAGTTTTTCTATACAAAGGAAGAACGTAGAACAGTCGACAAAACCATCGAAGAAGTTGGCCTGTCTTCTGTCAGAAACAACTCTTTTTCCGATCTGTCCGGAGGACAGAGGCAGAGAGTCCTCATTGCACGGGCACTCACCTCCAAACCGAAGGTCCTGCTGATGGACGAACCTACTGCAAGCGTTGATGCGGCAATTGAGAAAAAGATTTCAACCCTTCTCGCCCAACTCTCGCATACAATGACAATTATACTCATTACCCATGATCTCGGATTTGTCTCAAACCTTGTGAGTAAAATCATCTGTGTAAACAGGGAAGTAAACATCCATCCTGCATCGGATCTGACAAAAGAACATCTGGATAATCTGTACAAAGAGAATATGAAGATGGTCAGACATGATATTAAGGAGCCTTCATGATAGATTTTTTTTCTCTTCCCTTTATAAAATATGCTTTTATTGCAGGATTACTTGCCAGTATATCCTTCGGTGTTATTGGTACATGGATTGTTATCCGGAGAATTAGTTACCTGACAGGTGCCATTGCCCACTCAGTTTTGGCCGGAATCGGGGTAAGTCTGTTTTTAAGAAGCCGCTACAACCTGCCGAATCTGAATCCCTTATTCGGGGCTTTAGCAGCAGGGATACTGGCTGCTGTGATTATCGGGATTGTAAGTATTAAAACAAAGGAGAGGGAAGATACCATAATCGGTGCTATCTGGGCAATTGGTATGTCCGTTGGACTCCTGTTTATTGCTAAGACACCGGGATACGTTGATCCCATGAGTTATCTTTTCGGGAATATACTAATCATCTCCAGAGGGGATCTCGTTCTGATTGCAGTCCTTGATGCAATAATACTCATCCTGGGGCTCTTGTTTTATGCACCCTATCAAACCATTGCCTTCGATGAGGAATTTGCAAGAATACGGGGGATCAATACAAACCTTTTCAATATGATGCTGCTGATAATGACTGCAATAACTGTAGTGCTGATGACGACAATAATCGGTATTGTTATGGTTATTGCGCTTCTCACCATTCCCGCTGCGATAGCAGGGCTTCTTTCCAAAAAGATATGGGTCATTATGGTTCTCGCAGTAATCATTACAGCAGTCTTTACCATGTCGGGATTGGTAGTCAGTTATCTCACAGATCTACCCAGCGGTTCTGTTATCATTGTTATTGCCGGAGTAACCTATCTGGCTGCAATTTTAGCAGCAAAACTCTTTAAACACTAATTATTTGCAGGAGTATATCGTGAAAAAATCTGCCTTATTTATTTTTCTGATGCTTATCGTTCCGGAACTTCTGTTCTCCGGCGGTAAAAGTGAATCTTCCCCGGAAAGCAAGCCCGTCGCAGCAGTGAGCATCCTTCCGCAAAAATACTTTTTAGAACGGATTGCCGGGGATACTATTAAGGTTCTTGTCATGGTTCTTCCAGGCGAGAGTCCCGCAACCTATGAACCAACCCCTGATCAGATACGGGCATTAACCAAAGCCAGAGTTTTTTTTACCATTGGGGTTCCTTTTGAAAGATCTTTTGTTCCAAAAATTAAATCCACCCTCAAAGACATCCCGATAATTGATACTTCAACGGGCATAACAAGGATGGATATGGAAGGGGCCCCCAGCAGAGATGAAACAGTGAAGGACCCCCATATCTGGATGTCTCCTCCATTAGTGAAAACTCAGGCGGCTACCATGCTGAAAACCCTTGTTAAGTTGTTTCCGGAGTGGAAAGAACGCTTTGAGCAAAACTACAGCACCTTTATTAATGATCTGGACGAGGCTGATAAGTATCTTCAAGAATCCCTTGCTCCTTTAAACGGGACAACTCTTTTTGTTTACCATCCCTCGTTTGGTTATTTTGCCCGCAGGTACGGTTTAAAGCAAAAGGCAATAGAAACAGGGGGAAAGGCTCCCGGCCCCAAATCACTCAACAAACTGGTGGCAGAGGTGAAAAAGGAAGGGGTTAAAGTGATTTTTGTCCAGCCTGAATTTCAGCAGCACAGTGTAGAGATCATTGCAGAGGCCGCAGGAACAGCAGTAATTCCTATTGATCCGCTGGCGGAGGATTATCTTGACAATCTAAAAGCGATTGCTGAGACTTTGAAAAGCTCATTGAAGTAAACACTGATTTTTTTCACTGGAAACCTTGTTCTTTTTGGAGTACACTTTGTCTTATCAGGAGGAAGTTATGAGATTGGAATTTGCAAACGGCAGAGTAGTCGATGTAAACGAAAAGG